>CADDZM010000014.1 GCA_902812345.1 Chloroflexota bacterium
GGTAAAGGTTACAGGTGACGAGCTGGCCGAGTTTGACCTTAGAGGTGTCGCGGGCCAGGGCAGCCATAACGGTCCAGGCTTCAAAGGTGGCCTCCAGGGTTGGTTCAGGAACCGTGTGGAAATGGTCGTAGACCCACACCGAATCAAAGCCGAGGGTTTCCGCTTCGACCGCCACCGCACTCAACGTTTCGTATTTTTCCACCGGATCGGTTATCGAGGCCAGGTCCATCCGCCAGCCCTGGGGCACAAAAGCGCCAAACGTTACGCTCATTCTTCTCCCACACAGGCCTTACTTTTCCATTTTAGTCGCCCAGCTATGCCATTTATGTCGGGTACAAAATATAGCAAGAGTTATACCTTGCCCGGCCTGTCTACCGGGCTTTTATTATCTCATAATTCACCTCGTTTCACCCCGGCTAAAACCTTTACCCCCTCTTTCTAATCAATCACTTGCTTGCCAGTGGTTTACATTTATGCTAAATTATTTGTCAAGTGGTTGCTTGAAAAAGTCTGGGGTTGGAAAGGTCTGGTAAATTTTAAAAGATGGATGAAAGCGGTACGGCTGAACCAAAAAGAGGCAAAAGCGGCAACCGCCAGAACACCCTGGCCCGGATTGCCCTGACCATGCTGGCCGAGCGCGGCTTTGAAGGGCTGCGAGTACGGGACATCGCAAATGCTGCTGGAATAAACATCGCCACGCTGCACTATTATTTTCCGACCAAAGAAGATTTGATTCATAGGGTGGGCGAAGAAATTTTCCAACAATTTTTATCGGTCACCGCGCCCGTTGCCGAAAGTTCCCAGGTAACGCCCGACCGGCAGCTACGCCAGGTTTTTTTAAATATGCAACACCAGTTCGAAAGAGTGCCGGACCTTTTCGTGGCTTTACACGAACTTCAACTCCGGGCCCATCGTGACGAAACAGTGCGCCAGATTGTCCGGCAAATTCACGGGCGCTGGCAGGCCAATATGGAAGGAATTTACCGGGCCGGGGTCGAGCAAAATATTTTCAGGCCTGATATAGAACCGGCCCAGGCTGCCACCGCGATAATTGCCCTTCTTTCGGGCAGCAGCCTTCAGGCAGTCAGCAAAGAAACCACCGCCGACTGGAGTTGGGCCGGCAACCAACTGGTAACAAGCTTTATGCTTCCCGGCCTTGCATAGGTTACGCGGGAAAAATCCGGTAAATAGCCGGGTTACAGGCGTTCCGCCCAATCCTTCAAAACCCGGGCGACCCAAAAATTAGGCAACTTTCCCGTAACCTACTGTCTACTGACTACTACTTTTTACGCCTAAAGGCCAATTGCCCGGCTTGGAGCCTGTGCTATAATAACAAACGAGGCGACCGCCGCGGCGAAATTTGGACCGTCCTCCGCTATAGGCTTTAGCAGGAATGGTGAACTTTGAGGTAATTCTTTCTTTATACAGCAAAATTTAAGCAACCGGCCTGCCCCTGGCAGTTTGGTTGTCCTGTCTACCGGAAAATTTAGCTTTTAGAGAAAGAATTAAATATGTTTAAAGTAACCAACCTTGGCAAAAGCAATGGCGACGCCGTTGTCCTCGACAAAATTAACTTCTCCCTCCACCGGGGCGAACGGGTCGGCCTGATTGGTCCCAACGGGTCCGGAAAATCCACACTTTTAAGAATAATCGCGGGTCTTGAACAACCGGACAAAGGCAGCGTCTGGCTGGAACCTTCCGCGCGCCTGGGCTATCTTTCCCAGGCTTTGATTTACGCGCCTGACACCACCGTCGGGCAGGTTATCGGGGAAGCGATTGGCCCGGCCCTGGACATCCTGGCCGAAATCGAGCGGTTAGGCCAGGCTATCGCCACTGTTTCGCCGGATGAGTACGACAGCGTTTTGGAAAGTTACTCCGAGGCGTTGGACGAAGCCGAAAGACTGGACGCTTATACCGCCCAGGCCCGGTTAGCCCAGGTGTTGGCCGGTCTGGGATTGGCCCACCTGGACGAGTCTTCCCCGGTGGCAGTCCTGAGCGGCGGCCAGAAGACCCGGCTCGGCCTGGCCCGCCTGCTCCTTTCACAACCTGATTTATTGCTGCTGGACGAACCGACCAACCATCTCGACATTTCAGCCCTGACCTGGCTGGAAGATTTTATCCGGCAATACAAAGGGACGGTCCTGATTGTATCGCACGACCGGGCCTTTATTGATGCCCTGGTCGGCAAAGTGCTGGCCCTGGACGAGCTTACGCATACTCTGACCGAATTTGCCGGCAATTACAGCGCCTACCTGGCCGAGATTGAGCGGCTCTGGCGAAAGCAGATGGACGACTACCAGCGCCAGCAGGAGAAAATCGCGAATATCGAGGAAAATATCCGCGACATGAAGCAGCGTTCAGCCAACATGGAGCATCAGACAATTGATTTCTGGCTGTTGAAAAAAGCCAAACGCGGCGCGCGGACCGCCAAAGTCCGCGAACGCAAGCTTGAGCGTCTTCTTAACAGCGAGGAAAAGATAGACAAGCCCCGGCAAAGCTGGCACATGAAGCTTGATTTCGGTCAGGCTCCCTCCAGCGGCCAGCAAGTCCTTTCGCTGGATGGCGTGAGCAAAAGTTTCGATGGGCAGGTCTTGTTTGAAGGAGTACAGGCCGAACTGCACCAGGGCGAGCGGGTGGCTTTGCTCGGCCCTAACGGCGCCGGTAAGACGACCTTATTGCGGATTATCGGCGGTGAAATTACGCCGGATAGCGGGCGAGTGCGGCTGGGCGCGAACGTGCGGACCGGCTACTTCTCCCAGGAGCAGGAAGGTTTGAAACCGGAACTGACCGCCCTGGAAGCGGTGCGGGAGGCTGCCGCCATCTCGGAAACCGCCGCCCGCACCTATATGCACTTCTTTCTTTTTCAGGGAGACGAGGTTTTCACCCTGGTAAAAAGCCTCAGTTACGGCGAACGGGCCCGGCTTGTCCTGGCCCGGCTGGTGTTGAGCAAAGTAAACTTTTTGCTGCTGGACGAGCCGCTCAATCACCTGGACATCAAATCCAGGGAACAGTTCGAGCAAGCTTTGGAAAACTTCGACGGCACTATCCTGGCCGTAGTTCACGACCGCTATTTTGTAGAACAGTTCGCTGACCGGGTCTGGGCCATCATGGACCGGCGGCTGGCTCAATTCTACGAACTGGCCGACTATGAACAGGCGCTGCTGGCTCCTGCTTGAGTGGGTGAAAAAACTGGCTAAAGGTTTTTAAAAATCTTTAGCCAGAATCGTCTTAATGAAATCTATTTCTACCACCCTTTCAGCCTTACCGGGGTTTTGGGGCAGTATAGTACGGTATCAGTATAGTACGGTGTATGGTAAAAAACCGGCCCTAAGAATTATCTTGATAAAGGTTCTGTGCGCTTTCCACCAGCTCATAAGTAATTTGATTTCCAGGACTATCCCTATCTACTTCCCTGACCACCCCATCGGATTCCATTCTATTCAGGTAAAGCGACATTGGCGATAAAAGGCCTACCGTAATAGTGCCGTGGTTCCTCAACATCTTTTCGATAAGCAGCAGCTCGGTCTGCCGGTTCTGTTCCATACTTCGGCGGAAATGCTCCTTGTTGGTCAGGCTATCCTGTTCATGGTTAGCTGGCTCTTTGGCTGCCCCGGCTGACTCTGCTATTGAGGTAAGGAAAAATGTAAGCTTATCTTCAATAGTCCGGGCATTTTCCCTGGCAAAATCGTTAAATTTAGGTGGCCCGGCCATATAATATTTTTTAAGAACCTCCCACCCTTTCAAGGCTTCGGCTGCCCTGAACTGCATAACAGCCGCGATAGCCAGTTCTTGCGCTATTTCATCAATTTTTGACCAGGGTCTTGCCATAAATAGTTAAATTCCTTTTTGTTTTGCTTTTATCTATCATACCGGGCGGGCCGTCTTGACGCTGGCGCCGCCGGGCTGCTTTTGCACCAGGGCCATATCCGCGCTTGCATCGGGCAAGCCAGGTTTGTTTGTTATTTTTACGGCGCTTTATCTTTCACTCGCCTGAATTATTTCTAAATAAATATCATTATCATACCTCAATCCCCTTATTACTATTCTAGCAGCTATTTGTGGAGTTTAACAAAGGTTTTAATAATAAAGGATACATTAATAAATATCGTTATACGATATAATGGCATACTTCTTGCCCATATTATTCATTGAGGAAGTTTTCAATCAGACCGGAAATCAACAAAAAGTTTTCAGTTACTAAACCGTTAAATTTGACCGAAATAACAAAAACGGAGGGCTTTATTTACACAAATTATTCAAATTTAACCGAATGACCCTATCCTTTTTGCTCCAGCCTCTGCTAAATGGCCCCTTAGGGAAAGACAGCGTCGTCTTTCCCCAGGGGGAGAAATAATTATTTTGTAAGAAAGATACTATAGGCAAACCAATTAAAGTACAGGAGGTAGATATTCAATGGGAAAAAAGGTAAGCGATTTTATCCTGGAACGATTAGCAGCCTGGGGCATAAAAAAGGTTTTCGCCTTTCCCGGTGATGGTATTACTGGTATGCTCGGCGCTTTTGAACGTATGGGCGATAAACTTGAATTTATCCAGGTCCGTCACGAAGAAGATGCTGCTTTCATGGCCTGCGGATTCGCTAAATACACTCAGCAAGTTGGTGTATGTATGGCGACTTCCGGGCCTGGGGCCATCCATCTTCTAAACGGTTTATACGATGCAAAACTCGATCACCAGCCTGTTGTAGCCCTGGTGGGACAGGCCGCTACCACCGCCCTGGGCGGCAGTTACCAGCAGGAAGTAGATTTAATGTCCCTGTTTAAGGATGTCGCGGGCGAATATGTCCATACCCTCACAAGTCCGGCCTCCGCCCGGCACCTGGTAGACCGGGCTGTCCGTATCGCTTTAGCCGAAAGAACCGTAACCTGCATCATCATGCCCAAAGATGTGCAGGAAATGGATGCCGTCGAGAAACCTCCGCATAAACACAACACTATTCATTCAGGGCTGGGCTTTCTTCCGCCGGTTGTTGTCCCCGTGCAGTCGGATTTACAAAAGGCCGCTGATATATTAAACAGCGGAAAGAAAGTAGCGATGCTGGTCGGGGCCGGGGCCAAAGCCTCCGCCGATGAAGTTATTCGGGTAGCCGATTTACTTGGCGCGGGTGTCGCCAAGGCCTTATTAGGTAAAGACGTTTTGCCGGATGATTTACCTTTCGTGACCGGCTCGATTGGGCTTTTAGGCACGAAGCCAAGTTGGGACATGATGATGGGCTGCGATACCCTCCTTATGGTCGGTTCAAGCTTTCCTTATTCCGAGTTTTTACCTGAAGAAGGGCAAGCCCGGGGAGTCCAGATTGACATTGACGCCCGGATGATAAGTATCCGCTACCCGATGGAAGTACCTTTGATTGGTGATAGCAAAGCCACCTTGCAGGCGCTTATTCCGATGCTAAAGCGAAAAGAAGACCGCTCCTGGCAGGAGGAAATCCAGAAGAATATAGCAGGCTGGTGGAAGGTTGTAGAAGCCAGGGCGCACCAGAGCGCCAGGCCGCTCAACCCGGAACGCGTCTTCTGGGAATTGTCGGCTCAACTGCCCGACAACGCGATTTTATCCTCCGATTCGGGCAGTTCGGCCAACTGGTACGCTCGTGACATCAAGATTCGCAAAGGCATGATGGGTTCCCTTTCCGGCAATTTAGCCACCATGTGCCCCGGCGTTCCGTACGCTGTCGCAGCCAAGTTCGCTCATCCCGACCGGGTAGTAATTGCTATGGTCGGTGATGGCGCGATGCAAATGCTGGGCAACAACGGCCTAATCACTATTAGCAAATATTGGAAGAAGTGGAGCGATCCCCGCCTGGTGATACTGGTCCTGAACAACCGCGATTTGAACCAGGTGACCTGGGAAATCCGGGTGGAAACAGGCGACCCCCGCTTTGAAGCTTCTCAGGAAATCCCGGATTTCCCCTTTGCGCGCTACGCGGATTTGCTCGGACTAAAAGGTATTCGGGTAGACAACCCGGACGACGTGGCTGCGGCCTGGCGAGAAGCTTTATCGGCGGACCGACCGGTGGTGCTGGAAGCCTATACCGACCCTAACGTAGTAGTCTTGCCGCCCCATATTTCCTTCGAGCAGGCCAAAAACTATGGATTTGCGATTGCCAAGGGCGACCCTGAAAGCATGGGCATGATTACCGAGACGGTAAAACAGGCGGTGCAGGGATTCATCCCGCACAAAGGTTAAGGCAAAAGTCAGGCTAAAAAATGAGCAAGGCTTCTTCTGGAAAAGCTGAGACACCTGTCGAAAAGCTTGAAGTATCAGTCTATAAAATCCCAACGGATTTGCCGGAAGCAGATGGCACCATAGCCTGGGATTCGACAACCCTGGTCCTGGTTGAGGCCCACGGAGGCGGCAGTATTGGTACAGGTTACAGCTATGCCGATTCTGCCACCGCCCGGCTTATCCAGGAAACGCTGGCAAAGCAGGTAGTTGGCGTAGACGCAGTGACTGCTCCGTCCCGTAAACGAGACGGCTTCTACGGTCTTACACCGTTACTGTACAGTCCTACAGTAATTAAGTCGTAGACATTCATTACCGCATAGCAATTTAAGCTGATACGGCTGATCGAATGACACTTAGCAGAGAATACGTTATTGCTTTTACGTGGACGAACGATTTAGTCCACAACCTGCTAACAATATTAGGTTCTTAAAGTGCAAACTACCCTATGATTATAGCACATTTTGAGGCTAAATACAACAAATGTGCTACCTTGCAAGTTGGTTTAACTTGCTACGCAAGAAAGGAGTGAGGCTTCCTGTGTTAGCTAAAGCAAACAGTCCCCGCCTCACAACGTTTATGGATATTCCGGCGGCCTGGCTGACAATGGTGCAATCAATTCGCAACCTGGGCCGCCCTGGTATCTGCTCTATGGCTATTTCGGCGGTAGACGCGGCGTTGTGGGATTTGAAAGCCCGCCTGCTTGACCTGCCCCTGGTCTCGCTGCTGGGAGCGGTTGGCGAAAGCGTGCCGGTCTACGGTAGCGGCGGCTTTACCACTTATTCTCACCGGCAGCTTCAGGACCAGTTAGGAGGATGGGCCGAGCAGGGTATCGGGATGGTTAAAATGAAAATTGGCACCCATCCCGAAGACGATTTAGAGCGGGTGAAAGCCGCCCGCGAAGCCATCGGGCCGGATACAAAACTTTTTGTAAACGCTAACGGGGCTTACAGCCGCAAGCAGGCGCTCGGTTTTGCGGAAGCTTTTAAGGAGTTCGGCGTGAGCTGGTTTGAGGAACCGGTTTCTTCGGACGACCTGGAAGGCTTGCGTTTAATACGGGACCGGGGACCGGCCGGAATGGACATTACAGCCGGAGAATACGGCTATGATGCCTGGTATTTCCGGCGGATGCTGGAAGCCCGGGCCGTAGATGTCTTACAGGCGGACGCTTCCCGCTGCGGCGGAATCACCGGCTTTATAAATGTAGGGGCGCTTTGCTGGGCGCGTTCGATGCCCTTATCCGGCCACTGCGCGCCATCCCTGCACGCCCACGTAGCTTGCTCGGTGATTCCGGTGAGGCACCTGGAGTATTTTCACGACCACGCTCGAATTGAACACATGCTTTTCGAGGGAACTTTGACACCCGTGAATGGGGCGCTGCACCCTGATTTAGCAAGGCCGGGAATGGGTTTAGAGTTTAAGCGAGCGGATGCAGAGCCGTATCTGGTGAAAAGCTGGTAGAGAATGAGAACGATTATTCCAAAAAGAAAGCAAGTTCAGGACAAGTTACATCATTAAAAATGCTCATTTTAAATTCAGGAAGTGAGGTAGTATGGCGCAGGCTCTTTCCAATGAAAAAAGGAGAAGGTTGGCCGGTGGGACCGTTGAAAATCGTAGCTCCGGTCTGGCCGGGCTGATTGAAGAGACCCTTCCAAAGGCAATTATCCGGGATACCACGATTGTAGAACAGCATATCCGGGAGGGGCAATTCCAGCGCAGCCTGGCGCTTGTAACCGGGTTTTCAAGCCTGTTAGGAGGGCTGGAAGTGGCTTATGAGCATTACCGGGGCAGCTACAGCCAGCGAATAATGTATACCCCGGTGGTGCTAAGCGGCTTATTGGCCCTGGTCGGCATCTGGGGCGCTTTTAACCGCCGGGTCGCTCGAAGACTTTTGCCGGTTGTCTCCGGGGTTATGGGCCTGGACGCGGTGGTTGGTTTCATTTTCCACGTTCGAGGAATTGCCCGCAAGCCGGGGGGCTGGCGCATCCCGGTATTTAATCTAATAATGGGGCCGCCCGTCCTGGCTCCGCTGCTTTTAGCAATTAGTGGTTTCCTGGGCATGGTTACGGCCTTTTTGCGGCAGGAGGAAGACCTGGGTTTAGACCGCCAGACCACTCAAAGTTATGGCAGCAGCAACGCAAAGCCCAACTCTTCCAGGCTAACCCCCTGGGGAGTCAGCCATGAAGCCCTGACCCTGGAACAGGATATCCGGGAGGGTTATTTCCAGCGAGGAATGGCTTTAGCGGCGGCTCTTTCAGCCCTGTGCAGCGGTTTTGAGGCGCTTTACTCTCATTACAAAAATAATTACAAATACAAAATCCAGTGGACCCCGATTGTGCTTACCCCGCTGCTCTTCGCCGCCGGAATTGGCACTATCTGGAGCCGCAAGATAGCTCATACCCTGCTGCCCATTATATCGGTGCTGGCGATTCTAAACGGTGCGGTTGGCGCGTTCTTTCACCTGCGCGGCATCTTGCGGCGGCCCGGTGGAGCCAAGCACCCCATCTACAACATCCTGTATGGCGCTCCTATTCTAGCCCCGCTGCTTTTTGCCGCCAGTGGTTTTATGGGCTTGCTGGCAAGCTTGCTCAGAAGGAGGGACTGATGTCTGCTGCTGATTTCAACCCAAACCCAATCCCCGAGCAAGGGGTTTACAGCTCAGCGGTAGCCCCGGCGAAGGAACCTGGCCCGACTTCCGCCGGTAATAAGCTTAAATCTAACCGGATAGATGGCATAATCCGCCCGGCTACTTTTGAGGAACCCGGTACAGACGACGAAGGCCCGGTTGAAAACTTGCCGGTAGACGTGAAGATCGGCCAACCGCTAAAGTCGCGCGCCCAACCGGGCTATTACCCCGGCTATAACACCTTGAGCCAGCAAAAATTCTGGGACGAGGCGACGCGCAAAGTGGTCCTGAGCCGGGTTAATGAAGTGCCGCCCATCCGCTTTTTCACGCCGCCGGAACACAAACTGATGCTGGCGATTTGCGCCCGGTTGCTGCCCCAGGACGACCGCGACAAAGAGCATAAAATTCCTATCGTTAATTATATTGATGACCGGCTTTATCACGACCGGATTGAGGGCTACCGCTTTGAAGATATGCCGCCGGACCGGGAAGCGCACCGCCTGGGCCTGGAGGCAATTGAGGCAATCGCCCATAAAATGTACGGCCACTCTTTTGTCAAATTGGGGCCGCTGGAGCAGGAGCAGGTTCTGCAAACAATTCATGATGGTAACCCACCTGCCGGGGAGGAAATCTGGCAGCGTATGTCGGTAGTCCGCTACTGGACCTTGCTTATGCAAGACGCCATTGAAGCTTACTACGCGCATCCTTACGCCTGGGATGAGATTGGCTTTGGCGGCCCGGCTTACCCGCGCGGCTACTTGCGCCAGCAAAACGGCATGGCCGAACCCTGGGAAAAAGACGAACAGCCCTACCCCTGGAACGCTCCGCCCGGTTCGCCTTCGGCTGGCTATAAACCGCTTGGCGGCGCTTCCGGCAAGCAAACCCCGGTCGGGCAAGAGGGAACTCACTGAATTTTGGCGAGGTTAGCAAACCAGGACTTTCGCTTTGTACCCGGGAAAACTTCAGGATACAAGAAAACCATACTTAAAATAAGCGTTTCAAGCTTATATATCGAAAGGTAAGGCCTTTGAAGGAGCCGTTGTTAGGGTCATTTAAAGCGAAGCCGGAACCGGGCGAACACCGGCTTGGGCCAATCCAAGAAATCCATGTTCCCATGCGCAAGTATTCTCAGGATGAGGAAGTAGATTTTTGCATTGTCGGGGTAGGCTCGGCGGGCGGAGTGCTGCTGCAAAGGTTAGCCAGGGCCGGGTTTCGCGTGGTAGGGCTGGAGGCCGGTCCTTTCTGGAATACCGAGCGCGATTGGGTCAGCGATGAGGCCGGTTCCTATAAACTTTACTGGAACGATTTACGCATTACCGGCGGTAAAAACCCGCTGGCCCTGGGAGCCAATAACAGCGGCCACGGCGTGGGCGGCGGGTCGGTGCATTGGGCCGGTTTTACACCCCGCTTTCACCCTTCCGATTTCCGGGTCTGCTCCCGAGATGGGGTCGGCGTGGATTGGCCCATCTCTTACTGGGATTTAAAGCCTTATTACGCTTTACTGGAAAAAGAGATGCCGGTAGCCGGACCGGCTTATTATCCCTGGGGCGACCCACACGGCTATACCTACGGCCCGCATCCCACCGCCGGGGTTAGCAACGTCCTGGTTAACGGCTGCACCCGGTTGGGCATCGGAGTTTCAATTGGCGGGCCGGTCGCCATCAACTCCGGTTCTCACGCCGACCGGCCTCACTGTATCTACCGGGGTTTTTGTATCCAGGGCTGCAAGGTAGGGGCTAAACAAAGCACCCTGGTCAGCCACGTGCCGGACGCTATCAATTATGGGGCTGAAATCCGGGATAATTGCATGGTCTCACGTATCGAGATGGGGCCGCAGGGACGCGTCACCGGGGTTACTTATTACGACCCTGATAAAAAGGAAGCCCGGCAA
Organism: Chloroflexota bacterium; assembly: GCA_902812345.1. Lineage (GTDB taxonomy): Bacteria > Chloroflexota > Chloroflexia > Chloroheliales > Chloroheliaceae > 54-19. The sequence continues at coordinate 10,758 of CADDZM010000014.1, forward strand.
AAGGCCAGGGTGGTGATTGTATGCGGCTACGCTATTGAAACCCCCCGCCTGCTTTTAAACTCGGCCTGTCCCGGTTGGGAGCAAGGGCTGGCAAACTCAAGCGGTACGGTCGGCAAGTACCTGATGGCCCAGGCTGGAAACGTGGTAATGGGCCGGTTTGATGAATTGATTCGGATGTACAAAGGGCCACCCGCTAATTCTCTCACCGAGGAATTTTATGAGACCGACCCGAAACACGATTTCGCGCGCGGCTTTGCGGTCCAGACCGTCGGGCCGCTGCCAATCGCTTTTGCCAAACAAATGATGGTGGCGAAAGGAGCCTGGGGTTGGGGCTTGCGCCGGGTTATGATGGATTATAACCACTGGGCTCCTTTAGGCGTGCTGGGAGAAATTCTACCCTGGGAGGATAACACAGTTACCCTTGCCGAGGAAAAAGACCAGTTTGGCCTGCCGGTGGCCCGGGTTACTTTTAACTTGCACGACAACGACCGGAAGTTAATTAATTTTGCCACCAAAAAAGTAGAGGATATCCTGATAGCGGCGGGAGCGCGGGAAGTGGTCCAGGAACAGCGTTATGCCCACCTGGTCGGCGCCTGCCGGATGGGAAGCGACCCTAAAACTTCAGTGGTGGACGGTTTCGGCCAGTCCCACGATATTCCAAATTTGTTTGTCTGTGATGGCAGCATTCTTCCAACCCAGGGTTCGGCTAACCCTGGCCTGACGATTCAAGCTCTCGCGGCCCGTACCGCCGACTATTTAATCAGCGAACGCGAGAATATTTTAGAGGGGCGGCCCTTCAGTCGAATTTCCCCGCCCGTCCGTCACGACTTGTCGCCTGAAGGCACTTCCGGTAGAGGCGTACCTCGCCTGAAGGGGACCGCCCTAAAGGTAAAATGAAAATAAGTTTTAGCAGGCCTAAAACCAGGAAAGATGAGCCGGGAAAAGGCGGGATTTATCTTGAGGTAGGAAACCAACCTTAACAGCTAGAAGAATAGAAGGGTAAAAGATTGTGCAGTTAACAAATATTTTAAAAAATACAACTAGCCTGGTTACAAATACCCTCGGGAAAACCGGCGAGCAAACCAACCAAACGCGAACAACCTCACGACCGCGGGTGGTGGTTATCGGCTCTGGTTTTGGCGGGCTGAACGTAGTCCGGGGATTAGCTAAAAGCGAAGTCGAGGTAGTGCTGCTGGACCGCAATAATTATCACGGCTTCTGGCCTTTGCTCTACCAGGTGGCAACGGCTGAACTTGTACCCGACTCTATTGCCTTCCCGGTCCGCGAGTTTGTCAAAAGTTACCACAATACTATTTTTCATATGGCTGTTGTAACCGATATTGACCTTGCCAATAAACGGGTTTCTATCCGCGAGGGCCAGCCCATCTCCTATGATTACCTGGTATTGGCGGCGGGCAGCACTAATAATTATTTCGGCAACAAGGTTATTGCCCAGAATACTTTTAGCCTGAAAGATGTCGAGCAAGCCGTAGAAATTCGCCAGGGAATTTTAAAGGCATTTGAAAAAGCCGCCCTCGAACCGGATGCCGAGAAACGCCAAACCCTGCTTACTTTTCTGGTGGTCGGTTCCGGCCCGACCGGGGTCGAGTTATCCGGCGCTTTGGCCGAACTTATCCCGCCTTTGTTACAAAAATTTTACTCCGGTTTAGCCGGTGAAAAGGCTCGCATAATCCTGGTAGAAGCCCATACGACCCTGCTCGAAAGTTTCCCCGGGCCTCTGCAGCAAAAAGCCCAACAACACCTGGAAAAAATGGGGGTTGAGATTTTAAAAAATCACGAAGTGACTGGGGTGGAAAACGGAGAGGTTACTTTCAAACAGGGCCCAAAAATACAGGCGGGAACGGTAGTCTGGGCCGCCGGGGTGCGCGCTTCTACCCTTGCCGAAAAGCTGGGAGTTAAACTTGCCCACGGCGAACGCGTGCCGGTGGAGTCTACTCTTAATTTAAAAGAACATCCTGAAGTTTATGTTATTGGTGATATGTCATATTTAGAAGGTTTCAAGGGCGGCAAAAAGCCCTACCCCGGCGTAGCCCAGGTCGCCATTCAAATGGGACAGCAGGCCGCTAAAAATATCCTCGCTCAAATTGAGGGGAAAACGCAGGAGGATTTCCACTATATAGATAAAGGCCAGCTTTCTACGATTGGCCGCAGAGATGCTGTGGCCGAGGTCTTTAATCTTCAACTCAGTGGGTTTGTCGCCTGGCTCGTGTGGGGGGCGGTCCATATTTTTTACCTGTTGGGTGCCCGTAACCGCCTGCTGGTAATGCTTGGCTGGGCTTATAACTACGCCACTTTCAACCTGGGAATAAGGATTGTAGGCGGTTGGCCTCATCAGAAAGCGGCAAAATAGCTAAATTTAAGGGTTAAACGAAATGTGAATCAAGCAGAAGGAGAATGAAAATGCTAGAAAATAAGGTTGCTATCGTCACGGGTGGAGATAGCGGGATAGGCAAGGCGATTGCCCTGGAACTGGCTAAAGAAGGAGCGGCGGTTACCGTAAATTATCACAGCAATGCCGAGGCGGCGGCCCAGGTTAAGCAAGAAATTGAAAAGTACGGCGGTAAAGCCCTGACAGTCCAGGGCAACGTTGCCAGCATTTCGGATTTACAAACCCTGGTTGACCGTACCCTTGAAGCTTTCGGGCATCTCGACATTATGGTCAACAACGCCGGGATGGAAACCCGGACCTCGGTCCTGGACACTACCGAAAAAGATTATGACATGGTGATGGGAGTTGACCTCAAAGGAGCCTTTTTCGGCACCCAACTCGCCGCCAAACAGATGATCAAACAAAATGGCGGAGATAATCAGAACCGGAAGAATGCGGGACGCATTATTAATATCTCCTCGGTCCACGAAGACTGGCCGATGCCCGGCAATACTCCTTACTGCTGCGCCAAGGGCGGCCTGCGGATGCTCACCCGCACCGCCGGGGTCGAACTGGCCCCCCACGGCATAACGGTGGTGGGGGTGGGTCCGGGCGCGGTTGACACACCCATCAATAAAGGCACCCTGGCAGACCCTGAAAAGAAGGCGGCCCTGAACAATGCTATCCCGGTTGGTAGGGTCGCCGAACCTGAAGAAATCGCCGGGCTGGTGGCCTGGCTGGCTTCGGACAAAAGCAGTTATGTTACCGCTACAACCTATTTTATTGACGGGGGCATTATGCAGAACAGCGTTGGGTTATAAATATGGAAACCGCAGCAAATTTACCCCCCGGCCATCCTGGTTCTCCGCCTCGCTGGACTTCCAGCGCCAAGAACGGAGTAGGCACCAGCGCCACGGGCTTGAGCCGGGTCTGGTTCACTCTCTCGCACGGCATTGTTAATGAAGTGTATTACCCGGTGATAGACCAGGCTAATATCCGCGACCTCGGCCTTCTGGTAGCAGACGGCAAATCATTCTTTTCGGAAGAAAAACGCGATGCTGTCTCAGAAATCGAGCCGGTAGCGCAAGGCGTGCCGGGTTTTCGCATTACCAACAAGTGTAAACAGGGCCGGTATACTATCCACAAAACGATTATTACCGACCCTTTACGCGACGTACTTATCCAGAAGATTCACTTTGAACCGCAGCAGAGCGACCTGGCAGACTTGGGGTTATACGCCCTTCTCGCGCCCCACATCGCTAACCAGGGTTATGGAAATAATGGCTGGTCCGGCGATTACAAAGGAGTGCCGATGCTCTTTGCCGAACGGGCCGGGCGGTTTCTGGCGCTGGGATGTTCCGCCCCCTTCAAGGGCATGAGTTGTGGCTATGTCGGGACCAGCGATGGCTGGCAGGACGTGAACCGGAACAAAAAAATGACCTGGTTTTACCCGAAAGCTACCGATGGCAATATTGCTTTAACCGGGGAAATAGATTTAGCGGCTTGCGGAGGCGACTTTATCCTGGCCCTGGGTTTTGGAAATAACCAGGAAGAAGCAGGCGAGCGAGCAAGAACCGCGCTACTAAATGATTTTGAAGCAGTCCAGGAAAGTTATGCGGCGGAGTGGCACCACGCCCAGGCGGATTGCGACGATTTAAACCTGGAGCACAAGAAAGGGTTCGACCTTTACCGGATTAGCCTGGCGGTATTAAAAACGCACGAAGCAAAAAGTTTTACCGGTGGGATGATCGCCTCACTTTCAATTCCCTGGGGCTTTGCCAAAGGGGATAACGATATGGGCGGCTATCACCTGGTCTGGCCCCGAGACCTCGTGGAAAGCGCGGGCGGCTTACTGGCGGCAGGAGACCGGGAAAGCCCCCGGCAGACCGCTTTTTATCTTATGTCAACCCAGGAAGCGGACGGCCACTGGCCCCAGAATATGTGGCTCAACGGGCAGTCTTATTGGGGCGGCCTGCAAATGGATGAAACGGCCCTTTTAATTTTGTTGGCTGACCACCTTAAACGCCATAACTATCTTCATAATTTGAATTTCTGGCCGACCCTGCGCAAAGCGGCCGCTTTTGTTGCCCGTAACAGCCCGGTTACCCAGCAGGACCGCTGGGAAGAAAACGCCGGGTATTCTCCTTTTACCCTGGCGATAGAGGTGGCAGGATTGCTGGCCGCCGCCGATTTTGCCGAGGATGCGAATGAACCAATCGTTGCCGCCTATTTGCGCGAAACAGCCGGTGAGTGGAATTCAAATATCGAACGCTGGACCTATGTAACGGGTACGGACCTGGCTAACAAGGTAGGGGTCGAAGGTTATTATGTCCGAATTGCCGGCCTGGAGACTACCGGCGAGGCCTCGCCTTATACGGGAGTGGTCCCAATCAGAAATCGCCCGCCGGATAAGACCGACTGGCCGGTAGCCCAAATCGTAAGCCCTGACGCGCTGGCCCTGGTGCGTTACGGCCTGAGAGAAGCCACCGACCCGCGCATCTTAAACACTATTAAAGTGATTGACGCCGTGCTTAAGACCGAAACTTCAACCGGGCCGGTCTGGCATAGATATAACAGGGACGGTTATGGTGAACACGCCGATGGGACTCCCTTTGACGGCACCGGAGTTGGCCGGGGTTGGCCTTTACTGGCCGGGGAACGCGCTCACTACGAATTAGCGGCGGGTAATTTTGAGGAAGCCCGGCGTCTCCTGACTGTCATTGGAAATCAGGCCAGCCGGGGCGGGCTTATCTCCGAGCAGGTCTGGGACGCCCCGGATATTCCCGAACACGGTTTGTACAATGGACAACCCTCCAACTCGGCCCGTCCGCTGGTCTGGGCCCACGCCGAGTACATCAAACTGCTGCGTTCCCTCAGGGATAGTAAAGTTTTTGATATGCCCCACCAGACGGTCGAACGTTACCAGGGGGCTAAAATTACATCACCTCTTTCCTGCTGGCGCTTTAACAACCGCATTCGATCTATTTTAGAAGGAAAAAAGCTCCGAGTTGAGGCTTTGGCTCCTGCTAAAATCCATTGGAGCCTGGATGGTTGGCAAACCGCCCACGTTTGCGAAACCCTTGACTCAAGTCTTGGAACTTATTATGCAGACTTACCAACGGTGAGCCTGAAGGCCGGCTCTCAAATTTTATTCACTTTCTATTGGCCGCAAGCCTCCCGCTGGGAAGGCGTGAATTATACCGTTGGTATCACCCAACCGGGTTGATTAAACGCTGACCTGCACTTAAAAGGGGTGAAATATTTATGGCTTATTTACCTATTGAGAATTACGGGGTAATTGGGGACTGCCATACCGTGGCTTTGGTAGGTTTAAACGGCTCGATTGATTGGTTATGCTTCCCTAAATTCGATGCCCCCAGTGTTTTCGGGCGGATTCTGGATGACCAGAAAGGGGGGTTTTTTCAGATTGCTCCAACTGAAGACGGTTTGCAGGCCAAGCAGATGTACTTGCCGGATACCAATATTTTGATTACTCGTTTCTTTAGCTCCAGCGGTCTGGCTGAAATTACCGATTTTATGCCGGTTGAAGATGATATTCACCACACCTGGAACCACCGGGTCTTGCGCCGGGTAGAAATGATAAAGGGCAGTTTAACTTTCAAAATGGTCTGCCAACCGGCGTTTAACTATGCCAGGAATAATCACGAGGTCGAGCAATCCGAAAACCAGGTAGTATTTCGCAGCCGGGACCTGGCCCTGGGCCTTTCCTCTCAGACGGCGATGCAAGTTAAAGATAAAGCCGCAATAAGCGAATTTACCCTGCAGTCCGGTGAGTGCGTTACATTCATGCTCCACCGGGTAGAAGAGGGTGGCGGGCATGCTGAAAAATCGCTTGACCCTGAAGAAGCGGATCAAATTTTTCAGAACACAATTGATTTCTGGCGCACCTGGTTAGACCAGTGTACCTACAAAGGACGCTGGCGCGAACTGGTTTACCGCTCGGCCCTGGTTCTCAAGCTGCTCACCTACGCCCCGACCGGGGCCATTGTGGCCGCTCCTACCACCGGACTACCGGAAGCGATTGGCGAGGGACGCAACTGGGATTACCGCTATACCTGGATTCGAGATGCCAGTTTTACCTGCTATGCCTTGCTTTCGCTGGGATTTGAACAGGAAGCGGGCCGGTTTATCGCGTGGGTTGAGGCTCGCTGCCGTGAACTCGATCCTAAAAAGGGCGGTTTGCAGATTATGTATGGCATAGACGGCCGCCACGACCTGGAGGAAGAGCTTCTCGATAACCTTTCCGGTTACCGCGATTCGCGCCCGGTACGCATCGGTAATGCCGCTTACAAGCAAGTCCAGCTTGATATTTACGGCGAACTGATGGACTCAATCTACCTTTATAACAAGTACGCCGAGCCGCTTTCCTACGACATGTGGTGTTACCTGGCCGAACTCATGGACTGGTTATGCGATAACTGGCAGCGCCCTGATAACGGGTTGTGGGAAGCCAGGAGCGGCAAACAGTCTTATGTTTACTCCCGCTTTATGATCTGGGTGGCCCTCGACCGCAGCATGCGCATCGCCGCCAAGCGAGGGCTACCGGCCAACATTGATAAATGGCGCGAGACCCGCGATGAAGTTTATAAAGAGGTAATGGATAATGGCTGGAACGAAAAACTGAACGCTTTTGTCCAGTATTACGGCAGTGATATCCTCGACGCAAGCAGCCTTTTAATACCCATCGTTAAGTTTATGGGTCCGACGGATCCGCGTATGATTTCTACTTTAGACCAAATTTTAAAAGATTTAACTTACGGCAGCCTGGTCTATCGCTATAAGTTAAAACAAGGGGCAAAAGACGGCCTGGAGGGCCAGGAAGGCACCTTTAGCTTATGCAGTTTCTGGTTGGTGGATTGCCTTACCAAGGCTGGAAGATTGGACGAAGCGCGTTTGAAACTTGAAAAGATGTTTAGCTATTCCACAAATCTCGGTCTATACGCCGAAGAAATAGGCACTTCCGGGGAAATGCTGGGTAATTACCCCCAAGCTTTTACTCACCTGGGTTTGATTAGCGCCGCTATAAACCTCGACCAGGCCTTAAACAATGGGAAATACAATCGTAACCGCCAGTAGCGGTTGCATGCTGGAAAAATTTTGCTTCGATTAATTTTAAGTTAGATTATATCGCCTTGCGACATAATGGTATGCCTTTTGCTCTCTCTAAATGAAGAAGGTTTAGATGAGAGGGAAAAAATGAAAAAAGACAAAGAGAACAAGAGCGATTTAAATACTGAGCAGCGGGAGGCTCTTCACCGGGCTTATAATGAACCGGGCGAATAAACCAGATTAAACTATAATATCTAATCTGGTTTTTTCTCCCTAATAACTTGAAGAAAAATTAGTGACAATTCGGCTTACGGATATCTTTTTGCAAAAATGAAATAAAAGGCGTACGCTTTAGCGGTGACTAAATACTTTTTACCCATATTTTCCCAGCCTGACGGCGTTCCGACGGCAGACCAGGCTACTGGCCCGGCCTGGCTTGATACTTTAAAAAACCTGGCCGGGCTACCTGGCAACCGGGGTTGAAGTATGCGCGGCCCTGATTATTGGCATCGCGGCTATTGAGGCCATGGTGTCTACCCTGCTTGTCTTCATTCACCGCCAGAGTCCCCGGGGGCTAAAGAGGATGTGCGTTTACGGTTAGGGCGCTGGTTAGCGGTTGTCCTTGAATTTGGCTTGGCGGCTGATATTCCCCGGACGGCGGTAGCGCCAAGTTGGACCGTAATCGGCCAGTTGGTAGTAATCGCTTTCTTACGGACAGCCTTAAACTTCTTTTTACAACAAGAGATTGATAGGGCGGCTGTCAGGGGTACAACTGCGCCTTCACCGGCCCTCCCCCTCACACCTGCCAACAAAGAAAGTAGTCGAGGTGATTAGGTTTTTATGAAGATAACCAATATTGAAGCTTGCCCGGTCTGGGGCGGCGCCCGTAATTTCCTCTTTGTAATCGTTGATACAGACGAAGGTATATATGGAATTGGGGAAGCCGGGTTAACCGGGCGGGAACTGGCTGTAATGGGAGCTTTAGAGCATTTCAAACCCCTGTTGGTTGGTCAGGATCCCTTTAGAATTGAGCATATCTGGCAATTGCTTTTCAGGGGCGGCTTCTTCCCGGCGGGACGAGTTATTTCTTCGGCTATTTCGGCGATTGATATTGCCCTTTGGGATTTAAAGGGTAAGGCTTTAGGAGTACCCATCTACGAGCTTTTAGGCGGTCTGGTCCGAGATAAAGTCATTTGTTACCCGCATAATAGCGGCGGAGGGGCCGAGGATGGAGGTGAAATAACTCCTCTGGTTGAAAGTTTCCTGCAAAGTAAGGAGGAAGGCTGGAAATTCGTCCGGTGGGGATTACCTCACCTCAAGAATAACCTCCTCAACCCTCGCCAGTCGGTCAGGGTAGCCTTAAAACAGTTCCAGGCTGTCCGTGAAGCTATCGGGGATGATATTGAAATTACTTTTGATGTCCATACCCGGTTGGACCTGGCCGATGTTGTTACCTTTTGCCGGGAAGTTGAAAAATTCCAGCCGTTCTTTATTGAAGACCCTTTACGTTGTGAAAACCCCGACTCTTTCAAAACTTTGCGGACCCGCACCGGCGTACCCCTTGCGGCAGGCGAACAATTCAGTTCGAAATGGGAATTCAGGCAATTAATTGAGGAGGAATGGATAGATTACGCCCGGATAGACCTTTGTATAATCGGAGGCTTTACCGAGGCCAGAAAAATCGCCGGGTGGTGCGAGACCCACTATATCAACCTGGCTTTGCATAATCCGCTTGGCCCGGTGTCAAGCGCAGCCTGTCTTCAAATGAACCTCGCCACTTCTAACTTTGGCGTGCAGGAACAGCCCCGGCGGACCGGCACGGTGTTAACTGATGTTGTGCCGGTCCAGCCGGAATGGCAGGACGGTTATCTCCTGCCCTCTACCAGGCCGGGTCTGGGTATTGAATTCGACCGCGAAGCCGCTAAAAAGCAGCCCTTTCAATTGTTTGAACCGCCCCACCTCACGCGCCCGGATGGCTCAATAACAAACTGGTAAATCAAAATTTTAAAAAGTAAATCGAAGGCTCACCAGCCTTCGATTTACAAAGTGAATGACCAGGTTGGGCGCTCAGACCGGTCTGTCTTACTGATTGCTAATCCTTTGGTGGATTACCGGAGCAAACGGGATAAGTTATAATAGGGGCGGCAAAACGGGTATTTGTTTGGTATTTAGAAATTTTGAAGAAAGAAGCTTTTATGAATACACGACGTATAGACGAGGGTATGATTGGCTTTTTGGCGCTTGGGAAATCGGCGGAACTGGGACGGCAGTTGGTTTTAACCACCGACAAAAAGTTCGCCGATAAAGTAGCCGGTAAAATGAAAGCCAATCCCGAAACGCTCCAGCAGTGGGGACCGGGCTACGTGGCTTTTGACGCCGTAATCAGTGTAATGGGGGTGCTGGCGATGCTCCAGGCCATCCGCAAAAACCGCAAAGGGGCCGGGACAGCCGGGCTGGTCCAGGGGATAGCCCTGGCCGTTTACAGCCTGTATTATCTAACTTACTCGCTGGTCGCCCTTAAAGGGACCGGCTTTGGTACAAAACTCTTAAACGTAGTAGTTAGTTTGGGCCACGGGTACAGCGCGTTTCGCATCATCACATTTGCCCGCAAAGCTTTCAAATAAATAATTCTTTTACGAGAATCAAAAGGTTGAAATCCGCGCCACAGGCACCGGTTTCAACCTTTTGATTGGGGACTTTAAGAAATGTCGTAGACGACGTTATTCTGCGCATCCACCTGGACCTTGTAGCTTTTGAGGGCGGTCCGGGCCGGGCTGCGAGTGGGCGCGCCGGTAATTAAGTTGAAAGGCACGCTGTGCAGGTTGCAGACCAGTTCTTGCTGCGAGGGGTCATAGACGAGCGCATAGGGCCGGTGGGTGCAGGTGCCGCTAAAAGCCTTGACCGAGCCGTCCTGTTCGTGAATGACGAAAGCAGTCTCGTTGGTATCCGGCGTGGTAAATTTTAAGGCTGCCCCTACCGCCAGGGCAGAGAGGTTGCCGAGGACCACCGTCCGCCCGCCTGAACTTGAACCGGTTGCACCACTGGCTGCCCCGCCGGTCGTACCGGTGTTACTGCCGCCGGGCTGGCCTGCAGAACCGGCCGGGGCGGTTGCTGGGGCCGGGTTGTTGGAAGAATTCGCCCCGGTCTCCGCACCGGCGCCGGTATTTTCGCCCGTCGTACCGGGATTGCCCGGGCCGAAGCCGCCGCCACCACGCCGATCGAAACCGTTAGAAGGCACAGACCCAGGGGCCGCGCCGCCCGGAAAATTACCATTGTTAGAGCCGTTAGCGGGGGCAGGCTGGCTGCCATTGACGCCGTTGGCAGGATTGGCCTGGCCGCCGTTCTGGCCCTGCGCCGGAGCCGGAACAGGGGTATTCGGCATAACCTGGGCCTGGGTGGTATTAGCGCTGGCTCCGGCCTGGGCGCGGCCCAGCAAATACCCGGTCGTACCGCTTACTACAACGCCGCCAAGCAGGGTCGCGCCGGTCACGGCCAGAAAGCGCCGCCGGGCCAGGGTTATCTCGCCGGACGCGGCAACCACCGGAGAAACAACACTGGCCGCAGCCACCGGAGGGTTATGAGCCGCTTTGCGCTCGTTTGAACGCTGGAGGGTGACCGCTATGCCGAAAGCCTGGACTAACACTACCGCTACCGAAAGAATCAGCGTACCCAGAAAGAAAAAGCTCTCCCGCAGGTTCGCCGATTGGAGGGCGACTGTATGGACGACAGCCAGGAGGATAAGCAGGTAATTGAACCGCTGCAACAGTTTCCAGCGCTTGCCTTTGAGCAGTTTGAGCGAAATCTGGTTGGAAGTGATGAGCAAGGCCACTATAATCAGGGTCGCAACCAGGCCCACATTGTTGCCAATTTCAAAAAGGCCGAAACCTGAAACGCTATTGCCGGTAAAATATTCGATAATGCTTTTGCCGGGTGTTATTTGGAGTGAAAAGACTACGTGTACGATTGCGGTTATCCCGGACCAGATGCCAATATCCCGCCGGAAATTTAGATTTACCGGGTTTTTGCGTTTGCGCAGAAGATTGATGGGGCCGATTAGCAACGTCACGGCCAGCAGGATAAGCGATACATAGCCGGTACCCAGGGCTATACTCTCGTTAAATGAGCCCGCCCCATATAGCGAGGCCAGGTAACAACCGGCCAGGCTGAATAAAATCATCCCCAGGTCGGTGGTAAGACGAGTATTATTAAGATAAAACTTCGCTAACATTTATTTTGTATAATCCCAAATAATATTAAATAATTTAATTCTTTTACCTTTTACGGTAAGAGCAAACCCTTAAAACTAATCCTGCTTTTGATTAGCTTACCCTGGTAAGTTTACTGCTTAATACTGAGAAATATGTTAAATAACTATAAGAAATTTCTTAACTTTTATTTGCGAATTTTTCAGGCTGTGCTGGAAAGACCCAGGCCCGCCAGACATAGCCGGTAAACCGTCAGCGCGACCTCTTGGGTGCGGCGGTCCGGCCCATCAAAAATTCAAACCAGGTAGGGGTCAGGCGGTTTAGATAGAGCGAGAATTATACTGGTTTTGAAAGCTGTACTAAAATTAAAGCCAGGGTGAAATATTATAAAAGCGGATTGGAGTTATAAATATGAGTGGAAATTATCCTACTTACCCAGATTTAGCCGGGAAAATTGCAGTTGTGACCGGCGGTTCGCGCGGTATCGGGGCCGAAACAGCCCGGATGCTAGCGAGAAACGGCGTCAAAGTAGCTGTGAACGGCCGGGACCAGGCCGCGATTGACAAAGTAGTCGCGCAAATCCTGGCTGACGGCGGGGAGGCTATCGGAGTCAGAGCCGACACCACCGGATCGGCGGCAATAGAGAAGATGCGCCAGGAGGTTGTGCAAACATGGGGCGTTCCGCATATCCTGGCTGTCTTCGCCGGGAGCGGCGGCGAACCGGCCCCGACCCTGGAAATGAGCGAGGAACGCTGGCGGTCCGTGATTGACGCTAACCTGACCGCTACCTTTCTGGTTACAAAAAGCTTCCTGCCCGGCATGGTTGAGCAAAAACGCGGCTCGGTCATTACAATGGCTTCCAGCGCAGGACGTTTGCCCAGCCCGGCCTCGGCCCCTTACTCGGCCGCCAAAGCCGGGATAATAATGCTCTCGCGGCACCTGGCGAACGACCTGGGCAAGTTCGGTATCCGGGTCAACTGTATCGCGCCATCTTCCATTCTTACCGAAAAGATGCAACAACAGATGCCGCTCGAACAGCAACAACAGGTCGCTAAATTTTTCCCGCTGCAACGCCTCGGCCAACCTTATGACGTGGCCGCCACCGCCGTCTTTTTAGCTTCGGACGCGGCGGCCTGGCTGACCGGCCTGACGATTGACGTGGCTGGAGGCCGGATAAGCCTTTAGCCGAAACAATCATAAATAGGACTTTCGTTTGAACCGGATATTTTAAATTTGATTTCCGCGTATCCCGCAGGCTTCTCAGGTTCAAAGCGAAAGTCGTGAAGAAGAAAGGTTAGAGAGGAAGAGAGGTATTAGCGAGTTGTGGTTTAAGCTGAAATAGCCTAAACTATAATTTCTATTGGCGGCCTATCGGTTTTGAGGCCCAGGCTTTGAATGGTCCCTGGCAAACCGCCGAATTTTTAACGTTGTGACTAGAAACTGGAAATTTTGACCGATTATCAAAGCCGCCGAACCCGGTTGGAGCGGCAAATAGGCCGCCTGGAACGCCTGCTGGCCGCCCGGCAAGCCCTCAGTAACCGTTACGCCTGGTCGAGACTGGCCCTTTTCACTGGCGGTGTCCTGGTAGCCCTGGCTGGATTTTATTTTGTAAACGGCTGGCTGGGCTGGCCGCTCCTGCTAATAACCTTCATCATCTTTAACGTGGTGGCCCGCTACCACCGCCGCCTCGACCACAGCGTCGCCCGCCTGAACGCCTGGTTGGGCCTGAAAAGGCTGCAACTGTCCCGCCTGACCCTGGACTGGTCTGCTCTGCCGGACCCGGCGCTTCCGGTCATTCCCGAACACCCTTTCGAAATTGACCTGGACCTGACGGGGCCGCGTTCGCTGCACCGCCTCCTGGATACCGCAACCAGCCGCGAGGCCAGTTTAAGGTTGCGGGATTGGTTGACCCAGACCCAACCGGAACTGGAAGCCGCCGCCCGCCGCCAGGGACTTGTCAAAGAACTGGCTCCTTTAGCGCTCTTCCGCGAGAAACTCTGGCTCCAGGCTGCCCTGAACTCAACTGATTTACAGGCGGGACAGCGCTGGGAAGGGCAGCGCCTGCTCGACTGGCTGCGCCGCCACACCAAACCGCTTAACCTGACCCCCACCCTGCTGGCCCTGACGGTCCTGGCCGCGCTCAATATCGTCCTCTTTGGGCTTAACCGCTTCGGCTTAGTCCCGCCGCTCTGGGTAGGAACTTTCATAGTTTATGTTATCCTTTACAATATAAAGGGCGGAGAAACAGCCGACCTTTTTGATGAAGCGTATACCCTGCGGGACGGACTGGCCCGGTTGCGCCCGGTTTTTGGCTTCCTGGAAACTTACCGCTACGGCAGGCACCTCCGGTTGAAAGAGTTAGTTGGTCCCTTGCTGAACCGGGCGGCGCGGCCTTCCCGGCAGTTGCGCGGCCTGGAATGGGTCGTTATAGGCATCACCATCCAGCGCAACTACCCGCTCTGGCTGCTTATAAACGCTATCGTACCCTGGCGGTTTTACTTCAGCCGGGAAATCCTAAAGCGCAAAGCCGACCTGGAAAAGCAGTTACCCGGTTGGTTGGAAGTCTGGTTCGAACTGGAAAGTTTGAACTCGCTGGCAAATTTCGCCTGGCTGAACAAGGGCTATACTTTCCCCGAACTTCAAACCGCCGAAAGGACTGTTTTCCGGGCGGCCGAGCTTGGACACCCGCTGATTCCGGCTGAAGAAAAGGTCCGCAACAGTTTCAGTATGGAGAAACTGGGCGAAATGGCGATAATCACCGGCTCGAACATGGCCGGGAAAAGTTCATTTTTGAAAGCGGTCGGAGTAAATTTATGCCTGGCTTACGCGGGCGGACCGGTGGACGCAGACCATTTGTCGGCGGGACTTTTCCGGCTCTACGGCTGCATCAAGGTCAGCGATTCGCTAACCGACGGCTTTTCCTACTTTTACGCCGAAGTCCGCCGCCTGAAAACTTTGCTGGATGCCGTTAAAGCGCCCGACCCGCGCCCGGTCTTCTTCCTGATTGACGAAATCTTCCGGGGTACCAACAACCGGGAACGCCTGACCGGGAGCCGCGCTTATTTGCAAGCCCTGGCCGGGAGCCGCTGTGTCGGACTGGTTTCAACGCACGACCTCGAACTGGTCCGGTTAGCCGACCTGAACCCGCTCATTCACAACTACCATTTCCGCGAAGAAGTGGAAGGCGACCAGTTGCGGTTCGATTACAAATTGCGGCGCGGCCCTTCCCCTACTACCAACGCCCTGGTAATTATGCGGATGGCCGGGCTACCGGTGCCGGAGGGCGAAGGATAAAGCAACCCATTTGACGAATAGTGTATTTTAGAGTATCCAACATACTGAAATTTTATTTTATTATTGGAAGCACTTGTTTGTAACTGACAGCTATAGAAAGGTTTGAACCTTGACAGACAGGCCTGAGAAAAGTTCCCAACCTAACCCGGCGGTCAACCCGGCAGTAGACCCGGCGTTTGCTTCACCGGTCGAAGCTAAAACCCCGGAATGGGTCAAAGACGCCGTTTTCTACCAGATTTTCCCAGATCGGTTTGCTTATTCCCAGACGGTCTCCAAGCCGTCTAACCTCGAACCCTGGGATACACCGCCTACTACATATGGCTACAAAGGCGGCGACCTGGTAGGCATCGCGGAAAATATTGACTATCTGGCCGACCTGGGGATTACGGCAATTTACCTGAACCCGATTTTCGCCTCGGCCTCCAACCACCGCTACCATACCCACGATTATTTCCAGGTGGACCCGATTCTGGGCGGAAACGCCGCCTTGCGCAAGCTCCTTGATGTGGCCCATACTCGCGGTATCCGGGTGGTCTTGGACGGTGTTTTCAACCATGCCAGCCGGGGCTTTTACCAGTTCAACCAGGCGCTCGAAAACAGCAAAGCCTCGCCTTACCTGGACTGGTTCTATTTCTCGGACTTCCCGGTGCGGGCTTACACGGACCGGCCTAACTATGCGGCCTGGTGGAACCTTCCGGCCCTGCCAAAGTTCAACACTTCCACCCCGGCGGTCCGCGAATTTTTGTGGTCGGTGGGACGGCACTGGCTGGAATTCGGCATCGACGGCTGGCGGCTGGACGTTCCCGAAGAAATTAACGACGACGAGTTCTGGCGCGAGTTCCGCCGCCAGGTCAAGTCGGTCAACCCGGAAGCCTATATTTGCGGTGAAATCTGGACTAACGCCAGCCGCTGGCTGCAAGGCGACCAGTTCGACAGTGTGATGAACTACCTGTTCACCCGCTGCTGCCTGGCCTTCTTCGTCCAGGATATTGATTTCGGCGCGCTAGAAGGCACCGGCATCGGCGGTCGAATTGACCCGGTGGGCGCGGATACCTTCCAGCGGTTTATCCTGGAATTGCTTTCGCTGTATCCAAAAGAAATTACCGGGGCGCAGCTAAACCTGCTCAACAGCCACGATACCGCTCGCTTTATTAATATTGCGCGTGGTGACGAGAGCGCCTTGCGGCTGGCAACCCTGTTCCAGATGACCTATCCCGGCGCGCCCTGCATCTACTACGGCGATGAAATCGGCCTGGGTGGCGGCAAAGACCCGGACAGCCGCCGCTCTTTCTCCTGGGACAAATCGAAATGGAATTCCCCGCTTCAGAATTTCTTTAAAAAAGCGATTGATGCGCGCCACGACCACCCGGCCTTGCGGCGCGGTTCTTTCGACCCCCTGTACGCCCAGGGGCAGCTTTTTGTCTTTGGCCGCCAGGACCAGGAAGAAAAACTGGTGGTTGTGCTTAATGCGAGTAATGATACAGCCACGCTACCGGCCCTCGGCGAAAACGCCTATATGACCGAGGGCAACATTCTGCTGACCCTGATGGACACGGCCAACCAGGACCGCCACGTCTACAAAGTTCTGTCCGGCGGCCAGCTCGAATACTTCAAGGTGCCGCCCCGTACCGGCATGATTTTGGAAGTGGTTCACCTGGCTAAAGACTAGACTCAACAAAAAAGCTGGGAACGATTTATTAAAGTCGTCCCCAGCTTTTACTTTTTATAACTTTATTTGTTATAACTTTATTTGGCCTAATTGCGCTGGACGAGTTGGTCCATCGCCAGGCTGAGTTGCTTGCGGATAAGGTCGGCGTCATTGGCTTCACTGGCCTTGCGCAGGTAATACTTCAAGTCCACGATAGCCGGGCCAAGTTCACCGGTGCGGAAGTAGAGGACACCCCGGTCGCGCCGTTCCTCGGCGGAGTGTGGGTGCAAAATTACCAGGCATTCCTGCATTTGCAAGGCCCGCGCGTAATCTTCCTCGCCGATGCAACTCGCCTTGATATTGTTGAGCATGCGCATTAAGAACTGGCGGTTTGTCACCGGCCTGGTAAAGAGCGGTTGCAAAGGCAGCACCCGCCCGTAGCGTTCGCGCACCAGGTCAACGCAATCTTCTTCCGAGAGAATGGCCCCACCGTTAAAGGGGTCGAGCAAAATCTCGTTGTTGGAACCGCCGGACGAATGGACCGTTTCCTCCTGGAGTTCCAGGTTTTCCAGCCCTGAATTCAACCGGTCGCCGGAACTGAGCGGTTGGGTTTCAAGGTCGCGGTACCGGATGATAAAGTGGCCGGGCAGCCCGATGCCCTCAAAATGCAGCCCCAGCCGTTTCCCCAGTTCGATATAGACCAGGGAAAGAGTAATTGGAATCCCGGTGCGGCGTTCCAGCACGTCATTTAAATAAGAATTGCGGCGGTCGTTATAGTCGTTTTCGTTGCCGTGAAACCCCATATTGCGGGTCAGAAACAGGTTTAAATTTTCGATATTTTTCAGCGGGTTGGTTTCCGAGGCAAAGAGAGGCCGGGCTTCGTCGGCGATTTCATCGAGGCGGTTGAGGTAATATACTTCATTGAGACCGGTATATTCAAGTGAAGCAATCAAAAGGGCTGCTTCGGCCAGGTCAATTTCATCATCGGGGAGGTGCGCCAACTTTTCAAACCGGGCCAGCGCGCCATTTAAAGCAGGGCGAGCATCGGCGGGCCGGTAATCAAAAATACTACCTTCTATAATATAACTCTTGTCATCTCCAAATTTTGGGCTGTCCATTTTCTTTTACCTGCCTTTACCACACTGTATATTAAAAAGCTATTCTCTCTTTTAACTTGCATCTCAGGCCGCATCTATCAGTAGCAAGATTTAACAAAATTTCTCATTAAGAGAATTATTTTATATTTATGTCTATTTTAAATGGTAAACCAGGCCATGTCAATGAAAGCCCGGCATTTACTCATAATTCGGCTTCCTGAACTTTTCCACTCTGGTGTATAAAACGAAAAAACCCCGGCTAAAGTTCACCGGGGTTTGAAAATTCCCGTTTTAGCGCAAGACCCGCCCGTTCTTCTGGGCTTTTTCCGGGTTGAGGTAGTAAGTCATGCTTTGGAGCAGCCCCACCGGGTCAATGCTGCGAGTCCGCACATCTGGCGGCACCTGCAAGCTAACCGGGGCGTAGTTCAATATGGCCTTGACCCCGGCGCTTACCAGCACGTCGACAACCTCCTGGGCGGCGCTGGCCGGGACGGCTACAATAGCTACCTGGATACCAAGTTCGGCTATTTTCTCCTGGATTTTCGAAGTGTGGAAAATCGGGTGGCCGGCCAGTTCCTGGCCGACCTTGCGGTTATCAGCATCGAAAAGGGCGATTATATCGAAGCCTTTATCCATGAAACCGCCGTAATGGGCGATGGCCTCTCCCAGGTGACCGGTCCCGACCAGGGCCACGCCCCACTGTTGTTCAAGGTGCAAAATATCCCGGATCTGGTTTAACAAAAACTGGACATTATAGCCCTTACCCTGCTTGCCGAATTCACCAAAGTAGGATAAATCGCGCCTTATCTGGGCCGCGGTAACACCAATCCTGGCGCCTAGCTCGCTGCTGGAGACGGTAGTAATACCTTCACTGGAAAGATATGACAAACTCCTGGCATATATGGGTAACCGCCGAATTACAATATCGGGAATATCCATATCCTTCATCATAAGGAAATCGCTCCTTTCACGGCATCCGGCTTCTACGCTGAACCGGCCCGGTGTGATAAGAGAATGGGAATAAATTTTTAGGAATTGGGTTTCAAGCCGACATGGATCGCAACCGCACCAAGGCCATACCGCTTAAACCTGACCTGGACCAGGCCGGCCCGCTCCATAATGCTTTTAAGCTCTTCCGGCGGTGGGAATTTTTCAGCCGAGGCCGGTAAATAGGTGTAAGCCTCCTTATGGCGGCTGATTAAACGACCCAGTAACGGAACGATTTTGTTGAAATATAGCTGGTGGCCCCAGCGAACCAGGGCTAATTTCGGTCGAGCCACTTCCAGGCAGACCACCCGGCCGCCCGGTTTGACCACCCGCAGCATGTCCCGGAAAGCCTGTTCGATATTTACCACGTTACGCATGGCGAACCCGGTCGTGACGCAATCAAAACTGTTATCCGGGAAAGGCAACCGCAGGGCGTCGGCGGCGACCCAGCGTACCCAGGAGCCAACCCCGGCTTTGACCGCTTTGGCCGGGCCGGGCAGCATCATTTCCAAACAGAAATCGCTGGCAATCACTTCACCGGTCGGGCCGACTTCCGGAGCGAGAGCCAGGGCGATATCCCCGGTGCCGGTCGCCACATCGAGGGCTTTTCCACCCACCGGCGGGGCCGCTTCCCGTACCACCACCTTGCGCCAGCCCTGGTCCAACCCAAAAGTCATGAGCCGGTTTACGATATCGTAAGTCGGAGCAATCTGGGCGAACATCCGGTTTACATATTCAGCTTTATGTTCGGGCTTAAATTCTTTGAGACGTTCACTGGTGATGAGATGGTTTGAGTTGGTTTCTTTTTGTGTAACTGGTTCCATTTTCCCTGCTTCTGACGAACACTCCAACTTTGCCAGTCATCCAAAGGCAAAATCGCTCTGCCACCCGTTACTCGTTTGTAGCGTGGTTTGAGGTTATTTTAACATTCTGAAGGGTTAAAATCAATAGCCCTTGCCAAATTTATCACAATCTTAGTTTTCTTTTACCCTAAAACCCGGCCAGTTTAAATAAATCAACCGGGTTCTTATAATTACACGACTTTGGAGCCGAACCTGGGAAGTCGCCAGGAATCCAGGAAATCAACCCAAAATAATCGTTTCAAACGAAAGACCTGGAATAGTTGAGAGTTAAAGGACCGGGGTAGCCGGTAGGGTCGGTTCGTTGTTGTCGGTTTCCTGCCCGGCCTGGTCGTGCCTTTTTTGCTCGTTGGTCCTGGTAGCTTCAAGGACAGCCGCTTTAGTGTTAGCGGCGGCAGCAGCGGCCTCAGGGACCGGTACGTCTGAGCTAAACGAGGTTACGTTATTGAAAATGACCTGGATGGCGGCGGCGATTGGCACTGCCAGCAAAGCTCCCAGGATGCCGTAAAGGGTCGAACCAATCAGGATACCTACGATAACGGTAAGCGGGCTGACCCCAACCGCTTTCTCCATGATGCGCGGCACCAGAATATTTCCTTCGACCAGTTGAATAATGACAATATAGACTGCAATCACGATTGCCAGGGTTGGACTCTGGGTCACGGCAATTAAAATAGCCGGTGCGCCCCCGATATACGGCCCTACCAGCGGCACTAACTCGGCGATACCGGCAAAGACCGCCAGGGCGAAAGCAAACTTCAGGCCCATAAGGGTATAGCCGATAAGGTCCATCAAGAAGATAAAGAGCATCAGGACGACCTGCCCGCGCACCCAGCTACCCAGTTTCCCTTCTACACTATCCCATAGCTGGCGGCCGCGTGCTCTTTTTTCTTCTTTGATAAAAGAAAATATCACTCGCTTGATGACTGGCCGCTCCGAAAGCCAGTAGAACGCGATGACGAAGACCGTTACCGCCGAGAATATTATCTCGAAGACGGTGACGCCAACCGAAAGGCCGTTTTCAACGACTTGAGGATTATCTACAAGGTTACGGACGCTATGATAACCGCTAAGGGCCATATTACCCAGCCAGCCGGTACCAAGCCCCTGACGAATAGCCTCGTCGGTCTTTTGCTGGTCAGAAAAGCCGGCGACTGCCCGGCTACCTTCGTCAATCAGCGGCGGCACTGTTAGAATAATAATCCCGCCCAGGACCGCCATGATAGCTGTATAAATTACCAGGATGCCGGTGCCGCGGTTGAAGGGGCCGCGCCGCAGCCGGTTTACCAGCGGCTCAATCGAGGTAGCCAGCAGGATACTGATAAAAATCAGGAAAAGAACATTCCGAATGAGATAAAGAAATACAAAACCCAATGCCACCAGGAGAGCGGTTGCAGTGTACATGGCAATTTTACGCGAATTCATTTTTACCTCGGTGTTGTTCAGGGGAGCAAAACTTAAAATTTTAGAAAGGGCAGGTTGTACGGGAGAAAGGACCGGCGCCAGAAACCCTTTACCATGCGCCGGTCCCTGACCTAGAATTTAGGCCACCGGGTCTTTAGGCCGGAAGATTATGCCTGCGGCAGCCGCAAGGCCAAGCGCGATTATACCAACCACCATCGTAACCGGGTTTTTCTGGTCCGGTTTAGCCGGGTAATGGTTGGTGCTGGCGGCGTAAGCCGGGACTGCTTTAGGTGTCTTGCCATCATCGCCTTTAGCTTTGTCCTTGCTTTTATCCAGTTCATCGGCGGCTTTATCGTGAGCGTCTTTTACCTTGCCGGTTCCGGCAGCGCCATCGCCTTTGTTCTCGACGGCAGTAGCCGGTTTTGGCTGGTCCTTACCCT
Source organism: Chloroflexota bacterium (assembly GCA_902812345.1). GTDB lineage: Bacteria > Chloroflexota > Chloroflexia > Chloroheliales > Chloroheliaceae > 54-19. The sequence continues at coordinate 32,152 of CADDZM010000014.1, forward strand.
GGGCTTTTTCTTTGCCGGTCACATCCGCGCCCCCTTCGCTGTCCACTTTCTCGGCTGAGACAACTTCGCCAGGGTCTTGCTGGGAAGCCGGACCTTCCAGAAGCGATTTCCAGCCGCCGGATACCGAGGCTACTTCCGCTCCAAACAGCATCACCGCCGCACTTAACCAGATATAGAACAAGAACAGCAGGATACCGCCGAGAGCGCCGTAGCTTTTCTGGTAACTATCGGCGGCGTTAAAGGCGGTAATGTAGAAGGTAAAGCCGTATTTGAGCAGCTCAAACAGGATTGCCGCTACCAGCGCGCCAATCGCCACGTACCTCCATTTGTTACCTTTACGGTCGGGGGCCAGTTTGTAAAGAATGACGAATACACAAAACATCAGGGCGATAGGCAGCAATATCGAAATTACCGGCAGGATAAAGCCGAAGTTGGCCGGCGAAATACCAAACAGGCTGACATTGGCGGTAAAGATTAGCTGGGAAACAATCGTAATGGTGAACGAGGCCGCAATCAAAATACCTACAATGAACAGCAGGCCAATCCGCAACCCGGTTTTCACGAAGAAATTACGACTGTCTTTTTTAACGTCGTAGGCCACGTTGATGCCAAAAATAAGCTGGTCAAAAATGCCGCTGCCCGACCAGAGCAAAAAGATCGCCGACACAGAGAGTAGACCGGGCGCGCCTTGCACCAGGCCGTCAATTATTTTGCCGATGTCGAACCCGGCCCCGAGGTTTGGCAGCGCGCCTTTAACCGAGTTTATAAAATTTTGGCGGGCCACGCCATCCTGCAAGAAGAAACTGCCGATAACGATAAAACCCAGCACAAGAGGAATGATGCTTTGCAAAGCGTAGTAAGCGATAGCCGCCGCTACATTCAAGCAATTATCCTTAAAAAACTCCCCGATGCTATCTTTAGTGACCTTAAAAGTTGATTTAGCCCAAGCCGGCATAGCTTAAATCCTTTTCTACTACCCTGGTTTTTTACTTCGTTTAAATGTTTCAAAATGTTTCTAGCACAAAATGTCCCAATCTATTGGGATAGCTGTCATGGCAACTCATTACAAGATTTGGGCCAGGAATATAAAAAGTTAAGGGAAGAAAATTTAAGTCTTTGAAACAAAATGAATAACTCCGTAGTCTAAAGTTATGTGTACATCGTACACATTTTTGTAAGAACAGGTATCAATAAACCAGAAGAAAGGTTTTAGAATGAATCAGGATTTTGTTACATCGGCAGACGGCACCAGGTTAAGCTATTTGACCGCCGGGAATGGTCCAACCGTACTGGTTGTGCCAGGCGCGCTTACGACTGCCTTTGAATTCGAAGGGTTCAGCCGGGAGTTAGCCCGGAATTTTACCGTGCATACTCTTAACCGGCGGGGTCGGGGCGGAAGCGGACCGCAAGGCGCGGCTTATAGTATCGCTAAAGAATGCGAGGATATCATCGCCCTGCAAGAAAAGACCGGGGCCGAATACGTCTTCGGGCACAGCTTTGGCGGGTTCGTAACCCTGGAAGCAGTCCGCAACAACCCTAATTTGAAGAAGATTGCGGTCTACGAGCCGGGCATTTCGATTGATGGTTCGTTGCCGGTGGGATGGGTCGCCCAATGCAGGTCCGAGTTGGACCAGGGGAAAGACCTTGATGCTTTTATAACGTTCATTCGCGGCGTCAGCCCGGTAATGAGCGGTAAGATGCCCCGGTGGCTGCTCAAATTGGTTTTGCCGCTTGCCATAAAGAAAGACGAGCTTGCGCTGAAACTCCAACTACTGCCCTGCACAATTCGCGAACACGCCGAAATTGCCCAGCGGGATAATACTTATTCGGATTACAGGGAAATTTCCGCCGGGATTCTTCTTCTGTACGGGGGCCGCCCTAAAAGCCTTAAAAACGAGCGAGTTATGCAAAAACTGGGCAGAGCTTTTCAGCATAAGGAGATGTTGCAGTTTCCAAAATTAGACCACATCGGGCCGGAAAGGAAGCCGCAAGAAGTGGCGGAAGCTTTAACAAAATTCTTTTTGGCCGGTTAGCCGAAAAGAGCGGCGGCTGTCTTGCGCGAGGAACTTTCCCGGTAGATAATAGCGCCATGGGTGATGCAGACAGAGAAAATTTACCTCATTATGCCAGCTACGCCTGGAAGACCGCGCCCAAGAATGAGGCAGAACCGACCCCAAAATTAAATACGCGCAAAGTGGTCCAGGGCGCGATTGAACTGGTCAGCCGGGAAGGGCTGGCTAGTTTGACGATTCGCAGGCTGGCCGCACAGCTTGGGTTTACAACAATGGCGGTCTACCGGCATATCGCTTCCCGTGAAGAGTTGCTCCTTCTTATGGTTGATATGAGCCTGGGCGCACCGCCCGCTTCAATCGGAGAGGCCGCGACCTGGCAGCAAGCTTTGCAGGAATGGGGCAATGGCCTGTTCGCTCGCTACCAGGAACACCCCTGGGTACTCGATTGGGGCGCGCCGGGCCTTCCTAGCACGCCGAACCACGTGGCCTGGGTGGAAGCTTTCCTGAGAGCGATGGAAGGTTGCCGCCTGACTTTGCAGCAAAAGATGGATGCGGCGCTTTTGATTGACGGACACGTGCGCAATATCGCTAACCTGACCCGCCCGGATAAAGCCGGTAAAATCCAGGCGGGCATAATCACGGCTTCGGGCTGGCTGCCGCAGGTTCTGGACCCTGGAAAATTCCCAAACTTTTTAAAGGTGCTGCAAGAAGGGGTACTTGAAGACGCTGCCGGTCCTGAGTTAATTTTTGGCCTGAACAGCATTATTGCAGGGCTGGAAGCCCAATTGTAAATTTATTTTAAGTGAGAAAGACGAAGGTTATTTTTTCCCCGGATTGGTGGTCGAGGCCGGATTTTCCGGGGGGAAATCTACCGGGTGGTGGCTTTTATGGTTTTCGGAGATAAGCTTGTCGCGAAGGTGGACTACCGGCAGGACCGGGCGATTCCCCCGGAAGATGATGTAGGCAATCAGGCCGACCGGCCCGGTAACCAGGCCCACGAAAATCCAGAGGTAGCCCGGCAGACCGCGTTTGTCGGCGTCCACTCGCATCCACATTGAAAGGCCAATCCAGAACGAGGTAATCGCGAGGAACCCCATGATTACCCCAAAATCAATTAGCAGCCTCTCGCCGTCCAACGGTTTAGACCAGGCCTTCCAGCAGTTCGATAGTCATGCGGCCGGTATCAAGGTCAATATTTTTGACCACATCTTTGATTGCCGGGATTAAAACATCATTCTTGGAGAGCGGGCCTCGGACAGTGTAGACATCATTGGCAGGCATTTGTTCGACGTTTACAACTTTGCCCACGAAAACGCCTTCGGCGCTGTAAACTTCCAGGCCGATAATTTGAAAAATGTAGTATTCACCTTCCGGCAACGGCACGGTCTCGGCGTAAGGCACCGCGACATTGTAACCGCGCAGGCTTTCGACCTGCTCGACTTTGGTCATTCCTTCAAAGCGCAGGACTACCACTTTTTCATTTTGAATCTTGGCCGAAAGTAATTGCTTGCGCTCCCAGTTGACGATGTTAGCCGCGCCGGGCGGAGCAATATAGACTGCTTCAAGTCGTTCGAAGCGGTCGGGGAAGTCGGTCCGAATGTTAGCCTTGACCGCGCCGCGCAACCCAAAAGGAGCCGAAATCTGGGCGATAGTGACATATTCAGGCTGTTCGGGTCCGGTGAGTGAAACGCCTTCCTGGTGTTCGTCCTCTACTAATGGAGTCTCCAGGTTGAGGTCAGACTGGGCTTGATTACGGTTTCCGGGGCGATTATTGGAAGAAGCGGCCTGGCTGCTGGGTCCGCGAGTGGGACCGGCATTATTGGGGCGTTTAGTGCGGGCGCGGGGGTTAGAGCCGCTTGAATTCGAATTGGAGCCTGCCCGGTCGGGACCGCTCCGGCGGGGGCCACTAAAGTTACGGTTGCCTGGCTTTTTATTATCCGGCATAAACTCCTACATGAGCTACAACTCTGCCGCGCTTTAAGGCTTTCCGGGTTGGAAAAGCGTTTGCTTACCAGGTAATGCTAAGCGGCCAGAGCGGTAGATTTAAGCTAAAGCGGGCCACCTGCCAAATAATAGCAAGTGGCCCGGCATTTCAAAAGAAGGCTAGGATTGGATTTCGAGCGTGGCCCGTTTGCCTTCGCGAGCCGCCGTGACAGCCAGTAAGGTTCGCATCGCCTTGGCAATCTTGCCCTGCTTACCGATTACCTTGCCCATATCATCAGGGGCCACCGCCAGTTTGATAATTACCGAATGAGTTCCTTCTATCTGGCGGACCTGGACCGCGCCAGGGTCATCTACCAGGGACTGCGCCATATATAAAATTAAGTCTTTCATTATCTCCCTAGCCCTCGTGTTGTTGTTTGAACGCCTGGCGCTCTGAGTGTCCTAAATCCCAAAAGGTTAGACCGGACCGGAAGGCCCGGCCAGAAAATTATTCTTTGGCCTTTTTCCTGGGTTCGCCAGTCGGGGCGGGCCGGAACTTCAACTGAATTTCGTCAACGCCGTTGAACTTGAGCAAGCGGGCTACCCGGTCGGTAGGCTGTGCGCCAACGCTCAGCCAGTAGCGAGCGCGTTCGATGTCAATTTTAACTTCGGCAGGTTCCGTCACCGGGTTGTAAATGCCAAGTATTTCCTTGAAGCGACCATCGCGGGGAGAGGTGCTTTCGGCCACAACCACGCGATAAAAAGGAGCTTTCTTGGCTCCCATGCGCTTCAATCTAATCTTTACCACCTAAATCATCCTCCAAGTAAGTTATTAGTTCACATTTAGTTGTCGAGCGGCTGGTAATATAGTCAACTCGCGAAGATAGATTATACCTTTTGGTGAACTCAATGTCAACCTTCCCTGCCTGAAAATTCAGGTTTTATACGCCTGGAATAGAAATCCCCGGCGGTTTCCCATTGACCTGCTGGAAGAAAAATTAAATCATTAGCAGGACTTGCCCTCAGACCAACCAGGCCTGACCGAATGAAAGGGGCTACGAGACTCCTCAACTGCGCCCGCTGGATGTGACTATTGCGAGCAAAAGCCCTGATAATAAAGGCTATTAAAGAGGGACGTAAGTCTGAAAAAGGAT
>CADDZM010000015.1 GCA_902812345.1 Chloroflexota bacterium
CACCGATAGCCATCGGCACCGGGTCGGCGTTCTGGGCGACTTCCACGATGTTGATGACGCTGCCAACCTGGATCTGCCCGGCGTCGGCTAACTGGTCGGCTTTCGCTTTCGCATCGCCGACCGCGGCGGCGCGAGCTTCCTTCAGGGCTTCGGTGTTGTTCTCCACCGTGAAGGAAATGCCGTCAATCTGGTTAGCCCCGGCGGCGCTGGCGGCGTCAATGGTCGCGCCGGTCTTGCTGATGTCGCGGATGGTAACTTGCAGAGTGTTGACAATCCGGTAGCCACTCAGTTTCGGCGGCTGGTTTGGTTCGTAAGTGTAATCAGGGTTAATGCTGTAATTGACCGTTTTGATGTCGGTGTCCTTGATACCGTTGGCTTTGAGGGCATTGGTAATTTTGGCCGAAGTGTCGGCGGACTGCTTCTGGACGTCGGCAACGGTCGGGGCTTTAAGCTGGACGCCTACATTCAGGCGGACTACATCCGGTTGGAGAATTACCACCCCTGTGCCCTGGACCGTTATACCGCTATAACCGTTCGGCCCGGCCACCGGGGTCGTCTGGGCCTGGGCCGGGGCGGCCGATTTCTGGCCCAGCGCCGCTACCATCAGGCCGAGGACTAAAGCGGCCACGATAGCGGCCCCACCTACCCATAGCATCCTACTTCGTTTCATTTCTTATTACTCCTTCCCCTGGCCGGGGTTTGGCAGGTTACCCTGCGGCTTGTTGTTGTGTACTACCTCATACTCTAACAACGCACCCCGAACGGGAAAAATTACAGGAAAATCAAAGATTTCTAAGGAAATTTATACGAATTAGAAAACTGCCTATCCCGCTGCCTGAAACTCCGGCAAAGCCGGGTTGTAGTAGTTGTCGGTGTTGCGCCGGTTGTTTTCCAGCAGGCGTTTCTGGTCGCGCAGCACTTCATTCCCCAGCAGGCCGAACGCCACGTAAGCGTCCTGGCCGTTGGCGGCAGGGTGAAGCTCGGCCCTGGCCCGCTCGAAATATTGCACCTGGTAAATCTCACCGGTCTCCGGGTTGGTTTCAGTAAAGACCTGGCTGATAGGCAGGCCGATAATTTTGAGGCCGCCTTCTTTGCTCCACTCTGAGAGAAAAACCCCACTCACCACGTGGCCGGTCTCGTGGAAATATTCGGTGCCCGACTCGATGGCTGCAGGCGAGTCTTCAGGCTGGGTCGGGCTGGCAACCGGATCGCCTGCCGGGTTAAACCAGCCTTTAGAGGTCAATACCTGCTTACCCAGCAGCCCGAACAGCACCTCATATGGAGTGCCGCGGTTTTCTGGGTGATACTCCATGCGAACCCGCTCGAAATACTGGACCAGGTAATAATGCCCATCGGTAGGATTTTTCTCATAAAACTGGCCGGTCACGGGGTAGCCAAAGAGAGCCAGCCCGCCCTGCTCCCAGGCTTTTTTGAAAATATCTCGGACCGTGTGACCGGTCTGAGGAAAGACCAGCAAAGCAGGGCCGGGCGCGGGTTGGGCCGGCAAAGGCCGTTTGTCATAGAATTTATAGGTGTCGTAATACGGCTGTTTAGGCACAAAATTGTCATTTTTGTTCAGCGGGCGAACCCAGTAAATATTCTCTTTCGGCTTGATTAACCCGTAAAGTTCGGCGTCCCAATCGTGCAGCATGTGCAGGTGAACCATCGTGATATACGGGCGGCGCGCCAGCCAGTCGAAAGTATCTTTCAGGTAGAGGCTTTGTTTCTCCGGAGTGCTTTGCCAGCCGACTTCGGTCAGCCAGATAGGTTTGTTGGCGTCGCCCTTGTCTACCATAAGCTGGCGAAGTTGGTCTACCCGGTTCTTGCGGATACCGGAAAAGGGCGCGTCCGGGGTCGGGTCAGGGACGGTCGCCTGGTAAGGGTGAAAGGCTATTGCGTCAAAAGGGCGGTATCCATAAACGGTATCAACGTGGTTATAAAGCCAGTCCATGTAGTCGGGCCCGGTCAGGCTGGTGGCCGCGACCTTCATGGACGGGTCTACTTTTTTGACAGCATCATAAAAGGTTTTGAGGTAGATACCGTAAACCTGAATCAAATTTTTACCAAAGTAAGGCCATTCGTCAGGTTCGTTCCAGAATTCCCAGTGGCGGACGTAGGGATACCGCTTCACGAGGGCTGCGCTCATATCGGCCAGGCGGGGCAGCGCCTGTTCGTCCGGTTTACAGGCCAGGTCATTTTTGGCGCACTCTTCCGGGTTCAGGCTGGCCCAGGGCGGCATCGTTACGAATTCCGCCACAATCTCGAACCCTTCGTCCTGCAAGCGGTTTAGCAGACGGTCGTTAAGCTCCCAGCTATACCCGCCGGGTTGCGGTTCGAGAGTCTTCCACTCTATCGGCAGGCGGACGGTTGTAATTCGCAGGTCTTTGTAATAGGCAATAAACTGGTCGAGGAACATGTCCAGCCACCAGGGGTGCGCGGCAATCCCGAATTTTTGGGCCGCCATGGCGGTGGTCGGCATATTCGTCAGGTCGGGCTTAAAATTAAGCAATTCGGGTGGTGGGTCGCCGTAATAAGTGGGCGGTTCGTCCCGGTCGAAAGCGGCGGCATCAGACAAATTTAAAACAAAAAGCGAGAAAAACAAAATTACAACAAAAACCGTGACGCGCCGTTTCAGGCTCAACGACATCAAAAAACCTCCGGGGCAGTTTTTATAGTTATGGTAAATATAGCCGAAAGTTTTCTCCGGCACAACAATTGAATTGAATTGGAAGTTATATAAAAAACTTGCTGTTGTAAAAAATGGGCCTGCGGAAAGTTTTAATCCTCAAATCAAGCTGCGGCGCAATTTGCGACGACCTGGCGCAGTAAATCAGGGAAGCCTCCGCTTACGAAGTCCACGCCCATCCCGACCAGGCGGCAGAGGTCATTGGCTTGCGTTAGAGGTTCTTCGCCCAAACCCCAGCCAAATATACAAATATCTTCAGCGTGCATGGCTTCGACCAGTTCCGGTGTAACCCAGTTGCTGCCGATAGCGATCCCGTTGGCATTGGCCGCGCGGGCCGGTCCGGCCGGGTCTACCAGGATAGCCCCGCCATAGCTGACCAGCGTCGTGATGTTAGAGTTTAGTTCTTTGCTGCGAAGGACGGCCCGGTGGTCGAAAGAGTGCAGGCTGGTCAGTTCCTCGTCGCCGTGCTTTGCGACCAGTTCCAGAACTTTCCCGACAAGGCCGGGATAGACCTCTAACCCGTGATAAAACGGCCAGGGCGCTTTTATTTCAATCGAGACCGGCATCCTTACGGCGGTAGACCACTCTAAAACCTCTTCAAGCAGGGGAATTCTTACCCCGGCAAACTTTTCTTCCGGGATTGGCAGCGGGCGAGTGCCGGGCGGAATTTCAGCCTGGACCATTCGGGCGACCTCGTTTTTACGGTCAAACCAGGTTCCGGCGTCCAGCTTTTTAAGGTCTTCCCAGGGGTATTGCCGCACCGGACCCTGCCCGTTGGTGGTGCGGTCCAGCACCTCGTCGTGAATAACCACCACGCGCCCGTCCCGGCTGAGATGCACGTCAAACTCAATAACGTCCGCGCCAACAGCCAGGGCTTTCTCAAAGGCAGGCATGGTATTTTCAGGCGCGTATCCCGACGCTCCCCGGTGTCCGCTCACCGCCAGTTTACCGGTCTTACTCCGCAGCATTTCAAACATTGAATACCCTCGTTAAATTCCCACATTTCCGCCGAAAGTCTCGACTTCCAGGCCGGTCTTTTGCCGGATGATTCCGGCAATTTCTTCCAGTTCCACATCGGGCAGGCTTGTGACCCATTCGTAAGGTGGCCGCCGGGCGACGGTGTAAAGCTGGACCAGGTTTAACTGCCCGCCTTTAGCCCTGATTTCGTTCAGCCGGGCGCAATATGCCTCTACTTCTTCAGGCGATGGCCCTTCGCTGTGTACTCGCAAAAAGCAGGTCTGGATATTTATCGGCTGCGTGCGGGCCGTTTCCAGCAAATTCCGCAACACCTTCTCGAAAGATACGTTCGTCCGGTCAATCAGGTCGTAGTAAGTCGCGGTCCCGGCGTCCAGTTTGCCCCAGACCTCCCCGTTGTTAGCAGCCAGAAGCTTCAGCCCGGCCCTGACTACCGGACGGTGCAATTGGGTGGCATTGGTTATCAATACCAACTTGACTTCCTCCGGGGCAAAACCAGCCCCGGCGCGGGCGTCAATCGCGGTCTGGATAGCCTGGTCGAATAGCGGGTAAGTAGTCGGTTCACCGTCACCGCTAAAGGCAATATCGTTCAGGCGGCGCAGTTCCGGGGCAACCTCTTTAAACTCCGGTTCCTGCCAGATTTCGCCGGTCCGCACCAGGCGCAACAACTCGGCCAGTTCTTCCCGGATTTCTTCCAGGCTGACCTGGGGCCGGAGCAGGTTTTTGGGCGGCAGCGGCAGCTTACTTTTGCCAGGCCGGAAGTCGCGCCGGTCCACCTCACAATAGATACAGTCGAAGTTGCAGACCCGGTCCGGGTTAAGGTTTACCCCGAGAGACAGCCCTTGCGAACGGCGCGAGATTACCGGGTAGCACAGGCGAAAGCTGCGCCAGTTCCGCGAATGGGCCTCGAACCCTCTTGACCCGCTATTTAGGACGATACTCCGTGCCATCTAAACCCCTTCGCTAATCTCACATTCAACGCTTTATTATACCTCATTTATAAAAATACCGGCTCAAAACAGCTTAACTTTGCTATATTTGAATAGCTGGCCGAAAGGCTTGTATCCCGGTAATGTCGCCCCGGATGAAGCTTTCTAAGCTCCCCAAAGTAACTATTTTCGGCTTGCCAGGGGCGCGTAACCCAGGGCCGGTTGAATGGTTTGTTGCTTTAATAATCGTAGACAAAGCCAGCAGGGTAGACTGGGTTACAAGCAAGAGTTTGCGGCGGCTCATAATGTCGGCCAGCACACCGCCAAAAATCGAAAAAGAATGACCGGCCCGGCCCGGACGATGCCAATAATACCCAGGCTGAGGGTTGGCCGGTCAGGAGATAAATTTGCCAGGCCGGGGCAACCTGCTGCATTTCCGTACCGAGTTTGGACAGGGTGTTGCCGGTCCAGTACAGGCGGTAATCGCGGACGCGCAGGGCTTCGAAAGCCTCTGGATTAAAAAAATTGAGCAAAGTTGAGTGTTATACTGGGGCTAAACCCGGGTTTTCTTTCCAGTAAATGCCCCCGGCCCGGTGCAAATATTTAAAGTCTACCAGGCTGCGGCGCAATGTACAGTAGTCTTCGTAAATCGGTTTTAGTATAGCATCAACTTCCCGTTCGGTATAGCGAATTCCTGGTTCGAAAGTTTTGGCGACTTCTTCTAAAATATACTGCTGCCGCTTAACCTGGACCGGCATTCCGACGAGCTTGCCATCCTTCATAAAGCGTTTCAGGGTCGCAGCCCGCTCGTCCATTACCAACGGTTTTGTTTCGTCGGTATCGAGGGTAATCACGTGGCGCAGGGCGGCAATCATGCCCTGGGCCTGCCTGGCATAGTTAGGATTAAAAGTTACCAGGGACGGTTCCGGTTCCTGGCCCGTTTTGGGGGCTTGCCACTCCTGGATTTGAATAAAACCGGCTTTTTCGAGCTGGCGGAAATGGCGCGACAAATTATTTTTGGTCCGGGCCGGTAATTGGGGCAGCAACCCGGCCACGGCGATACTTTCACCGGGCCGCGCCGCCAGCAGACCGGCCAGGGCCAGTTGTTCGCTTGAGCCGATAGTCTTTGCCAGTTCGAGCAAGTTTTCAAGCTGGGTTAGCTGTTGAGCGGTAATCTCTAGGAAGGTCTTTGAGGGATTTTCCCGGTTCAACTGGTCGGTCATACTTCTGTTTATCCTCGCTTTCTGTTAAAATTGTAACATTGTTTATGGAAACAATTGTAAAACGCTTAGCCGGTTGTATTATATAACCCAATCCAAAAAGCGTCAATACGGGGAACCGGCCCTGGTAAAGGTAAGAAAAATTGAAGTCTGACATTAACCCCAAAGGTATTCTATTCGATTTGTGGGGAACTCTAATTTACAACGTGCCGCGTTACAAACGTGAAGAATACGAGCCAATCGCCCGTCAGGTCGGGCGGCCTGCCGAGGAAATCTGGAAAAAATGGATAAGTTACGCCCCTGACGCTTTGCGGGGAAATCTGAAGTCCGGGCAGGAACGCGCTTTTAAAGTGCTGGCCGAGTTGGGTGGTCCGCCCGAAGCCGCCGCCGCTATGGCCCACTTCGAGGCCGAGAATTTAAGCGGGCAGGTTCATTTTTATGAGGGAGTGCCAGAAATGCTGGCCGAGTTGCGGCGGCGCGGCTACAAAGCCTGCCTGATTTCCAACTGCAACTACCTGACCCCGGAGGTTGTCGAGCGGATGGGTCTGCCCGGCATGCTTGACGACATTGTGATGAGTTGCCAGGTCGGCCTGGTCAAGCCGGAAAAGGCAATCTACCAGTTAGCCGCAAGCCGCCTGGGTCTGGTGGCCAAGGACTGCCTGTTCGTAGGGGACGGCGGGGACGGTGAGCTTGATGGTGCCAGGGATGCCGGGTGCAAGGTCGCCCTGGTTGCCCAGGAACGCGGCCACGCCTACCGCTTTCCCCAGAAAGTTTATCCTTATGACATCTGGCTGGACCGGGTTAGCGATTTGCTTAATTTCCTGCCGGATAACGCCCCCGAAATATCGGCGGCTTAACCCCGGTTGTAATTTTCCCGCCAGAACGGCAACGCCGCGATTAGCAAAGGAATCCCGCTTGTCAGGCCCAGCAAAAGACCCTGGTTATAGTAAAAGTTAAAGCTTCCCAGAAAAATCGGGTGCGCGCCGCTACTGAGCGGGTTAGTCGGGTCGGGCGGCGGGTTATAGGCTACATAAAGCATGAGGAGCGCCATCAGCATTTCCCATGCGGCCAGCCACCACAGCCGCCGGTCCGAAAAATAGCCGTTCAGCAGGTACCCCAGGGCAAAAGCCAGGTGCCAGCTTACCGAAAGCGCCGGCCACGGTCCTCCTTTAAGCGGGTAAAGCACCAGCAGCGTCACCAGGAACCCCAGCGCTATTACCACGCCCCACATAAAGATTACCCCGGAATTGATAAAAGCGGGGGCCAGCAGGCAGGTTCCGGCAAATCCCAGGGCCGTAATTCCCAGCCACATCAAGAGCATGACCACATTGCTCCACCCGCTGCTAAAAGAATTGTGCAGCCAGCCACCGGCCACAATCAACACTCCCCACCATGTCAGGGCTATTTGCAGCCGCCGGAACCCGCTAGCCCAATTTCTTTTGTACCCGATGACGCTATTCGCCGCTATTCCCTGGGGGTTACCGGGGACTGAATTTCTCATAAAAATAAACCTCTTAAACTGCTGAATTACCCGTTGCCGCTATGACACCCGTATTATTGCCGCTTCAGGCAACCGGCGCAATATCCATTTTGGGCTATATTTGGGCATATAATGCAGCTAGAAGTGCGGATATTTGAGGAGCACTTTTGCCAGAATTTTTTCCCGGCTGATGTATCCAAAATAATGAGAATCCAGGCTGGCCGGGCGGTTATCGCCAAGGACAAAATAGCCCTCCGCCGGAAGGGTGGTAGCCGGGTAATTATAATCGGCGTGATTCTCGACGTAGGGTTCGGCTAACGCCTCACCGTTGATATAGACCGTACCCTGGCGAATTTCGATTTTCTCACCCGGTAGCCCGATTACCCGTTTAATAAGGGAGCCGTCGTTAGAAGCATACCCGACCGTTACCGATTTATCAAGGATAACCACTTCACCGCGCTGCGGCCCGGCCAGCAGCTTAAAGATAAAGCCATCCGTCAGCACACGGTCGCCTTCCGGCTGGTAAGTCGGCTCCATGCTCGACCCTTCCACCATATAAGAAGGTATACCGAACCGGAAAAGCAGGATTATGGCGATGAAAAGGGCGGCGAAGCGGACGGCGCTTTTGAGCCAATTCATGCGGGACCGTCGCGGCATTACCACCAGCTCAATTTTTTCAGAGAGCGCGTTAGCTGTTGACGCTTGCGGTTGGATGGGCTGACTTTTATTACCGGGCCGAGGGATTTCATCATTCATGATTATAAATGTCCTCGTTACAAAAACGGTTTGGTGCGGTCAAAGAACATTATTTGTATTATAACATCCTGATTTTGCTTATTTTAATCAACTCAATCCCGCTCAGGCAATCCAGAGGGTGATAACCACCGTCCAGAGGACTGCCGCAACCAGAAAAGCCCCACCTGCGGCCAGCCCGTTCCCGGCCAGTTGCCAGAGTCTTTGCTTGACCCGGCTGGTATCTTCCAGCCTGCACCACCAGAAAAGGACGCCCAGGACAAGATAATAAAGAAAAATCCACACCGGGTGAAAGAGCGGTATCTCCAGCGACGCAAAAGGCAACCCGGCAAAGAACTCGACCACGCTCACAACATACGCCAGGAAAAGCCAGCACCACCCGCCCGCGCCCTGGGCCAACCAGCCGAGCCAGGGTAGCATCCCGGCGGCGACCACCAGCCCACCCAGCGCCATAATTACGCCAAGCGCCGGCAAGACCAGCAAATTTGTGAGCAGCGAGACGAGCGAGACCCGGTGAAAGTAGTAAATCACCAGCGGCAAAATCATGGCTTCAGCGGCCAGGGTGCTGCTTAAACCATCTCTTAGAAATTTCAGCCACCCTTTTTGCTTATAATGCCATCCCGGAAGCAGCAGCATCAGGCCGAGCGTCGCCATAAAAGAAAGCTGGAAGCTGACATCCATCAGCACTTCCGGCTGCCAGAGCGTCAGCAATAAGGCGCTTGTAGCGAGGCCAATCAGGCCGGTGTACTCTTTGCCAAGCAAAAGGCCCACCTGGGCCATCGCGCCCATAATCCCGGCCCGCAGCACCGCCGGGTTAGCGCCCACCAGCAGCACGTAAAACAGGATTATTCCCAGGGTCAGCCAGACTACCATCCGCCGCTTGAAGAAACGGCCCAGGGCGAGATTGGTTAACAGGATACCGATGGCAATATTGCTGCCCGATACGGCGATAATGTGAGCAAGGCCAACTGTCGTAAAGTCCTGGCGCAGGTCAGCAGGCATATCATTTTTATAGCCCAGCAGCAGCCCGACCAGCAGCCCCCCTTCCTCGCCCGGTACATAACGGCTCACGATTTGCCGGGTCTGAGCATTTAGTCGGTAGAACCAGCGCCCTATCAAAAAGTCCTGGCCGGTCGCCAGCTTTTCAAGCCGTGGATAATCCAGGGTCGTGTAAATCCCCTGCCGTTTTAACCAATCCCGATAGGGGAAGTCGTCGCCGGAAATCTCTTTGGGCTGGGCGAGCGTCCCGCTCAGCCGCAGCAGTTCGCCCTGCTCCACCTCAACACCGGCGGCAGTCCGGACATACACCTGCCCGCTAACCTCTATTAGCTGGCTGCTGCCGGACAGGCGAATATCTTTTACTTCCAGCCGAAAAGTCCCGGTGCGGTCGGTATAGAGCGGTTCCGCTGAAACAATCCCGCTCAACGTAACGCCGGGCTGGTCCCGGTAGTACAGCAGGCCGTCCGGTCCGGTTGAAGGAGCCGCCGAGGCTAACCGCAGCCCGCCCAGGCAGCCCACCAGCAGCACAAGGCCAACCAGCGGAATATTTATGCCCTTATCCGTCCCGCCCTTCCACCGGGTATAGAGCCAACCGGTCCCCACCAATAGCAAACACAACCCGGCGGCCCTTAGAAGATTCTGCGCCGGGAAATTGAGCCAGCCTTGCAGAAAAATGCCGGTCAGCCAGGCGATTGTTATGACCAGAATGGACAGCATTTGAATAAGTTTATGATTTGTATTTTAAAATAGGGAACCTGTTTTTATTATAGCACCGCTTCATGAAACAGAAAAGACTTTTAACGTTCCCATTGTTTCCTTCAACGTTCTACGCCGTTTCTTAATTTGCTTGCCAGTTTGATATAGGCTATTATAAAAGCCGTTATAGAGTGCCGGACCCTTCAAATTACTTTCACGAGATTACTTTCACGAGAACAATGTCAAACGAAACTCCTGGCCCAAAACCAACCACTTCGATTCCGGCTAACCGGCCCCGGTTTGCTTTTATGGACACGGTTGAAGCCGCCGCCCTTCTCAAAAGCGACCGCCTGGCCGTCCTCAAATACGTGGAAGAAGGCCGGTTGCGCACTTTCGGCGGCAAACCCGGCAACCCGTTTTTGCGCACCGAGGATGTCGAAAAACTGGCCGCCGAACTTCAAACCGACCAGGAAACGACGTTGGACCCTAAGACCGTTCACCGCAACGACCCGGTGCGCAAGTTACGGTTAAGGCTGCAGCAGGATGCCAAGTGGCCGGAAATAGACGAAGCGGCGATGCGAGCCTGGGCCCACGAACTCGATTTGGTCAGCTTTAACCGTATGCGTCAGACCGCCCGGGAAACCATTGACCGCTTGCAACTCCTTTTAAAAGTGCTGGATGATGTCGAACCCACCCGGCGCGCCAAAAACCCTTAAAGGGGCAGCCAGGTCGGCAATTTAGCAGGTACTACACTTATGGGAAAAAAATTAACGGTAAGCGAATTAAGGTCTCAACTGGGTACGGTCCTCGACCAACTCGATTCAGGCCAGACCCACTTTGTTATCGAACGCAATAATCAGGAAGTGGCTGTGCTACTCAGCATGGAAAAGTTCAGGGATATTATGCAAATGCTGGAATTGCTTAATACCCTCGATTTTATCGAAACCGGGGCCGGTGAACTTGGACAGGAGTTCTCCGACGCGATTTTGCCCGACTTCCCCGACCTGACTATTCTCCGGCCCAGCGATGAGGCTGCCCGCGCCTCTGAAACTTTGCCCAACGGTCAGGCTACCCCGTCGCGCCCTGCTCCCAACCGGAACGGCTCTTCCATTGAAGACGTGGCGGCTAAACTCGGTATCAGGATTATTAAATAGCCTAAGAACTTTTTAACGGTTACAGATTCATACAAATATGGACTCAAAGGAGCGTACTCAAGATGGAAACCAGCCTGCCCACCTTAATTTCAAAATACGAAGATAAACTGGTAGACCAGGCAGCAACTTCTCTCAAGGTAATGTTTGGCGTGGGTTACGCCGATTTGGCCCAGGAAGACCTGGAAGAACGGCTCTACCGCCTCTTTGACGCTATGGCCGAAATTACCAGACAGGGCGCGCCTGACCCGACCCTCCTCCGGGAAGTGGTGGATAGCGTGATGGTCACCCCCGTCTACGACGGCTGGAATAACCGGGCTATTACCGAAGAGGTTTTGCAGGTTATAGACATGGTTATAAATAAGATAATTGCCACCCAGTTATCCAAACCGGAGCAGGCCGAGGACCGCCGCAACAGCCAGGAGTTGCTGGCTCTGACCATCCGTAACGCCAAAGACGTGGTGAACGGGCGGGCGCGGCGTTATCTTGAGGAAAAACAAAAGAAGCAGAGCCGTTGGAGCATTACTGGCAACGAGTCGGAAGAAACGGTGATAGGAGCCGTCAGTTAAAGCCGGCTCAAGAGCGACACCTAAAATTTATGTTTGTGTAATAGTGGCTTCGCAAAGCTGAAATATTGCGGAGCTATTATTTTACTATAAGGAAGCGCTAAAAAAGCAGTAAAAAAACTGTAAAAACTCGCTTAAAACCAGCCTAACCTTCCTTATAATGAATAAGATCTATCTACACTAACCAACCTAACCAGTAAGTCCACCCAGTACCGGGATGGACTTACATTATTTTATACGCCTTTTTGGGGCTGGCGTTAAACCTCAGCTCTCCCGGAAGAAGTCTACAACCTCGCGGCGTTCTTCGTCTGTTACCATTATCTCGATAAAGTTAATCCGGCTCCAGGGAAAAAGAACCGACTTTACGCGTGGGGTCAGGTAGGTTACCGGTTTACCGTCGCGTTTGCGCAGGTTGTTACAGGCGAAATAAACGGCGGAAGGGTCGGGCAAATCTTCCATGTCCGCCAGAATAGGGTCTTCATTCAGGATATGCAAAATAACTGTCTTTGGCACGATTAGGCTCCTTATGAATTACTCACGGGTAAGTGGTTGAAGTTGAAAGCGGGCGTTAAGCCGGGCTGGCCCGGAAATCAGCCCAGCGTTTGTTCCTCGCTGAAGATTGTTTTCAAGATAATGTTGCCCAGGCGAATTTCATCTCCATTGTGTAATTCGTGCGGCAGCCCTTTTGGCAACAGTTTGCGATTGATAAAAGTCTTGTTGGTGCTGCCCAGGTCGGTCAGAAAGACCTGCTCATCCTGGAACGTGAGGGCGGCGTGGCGGCGGCTAACGCCCAACTCCGCCCCTTTATCCTGGGTCAGGTCAATATCGGGAGCATCCTCAAGAACCAGGTCACTGCGCCCGATAACCACCTTTTCGTACCTGGGACACTCTATAAACCGCCCGGTATTAAGCACGATAAAACTTATCTCAGGCAGCCAGCGGTTGACCACCCTGGCAGATGGGGCGGGCGTTACCGGTATCGCGGGTAGGGGCGGTGGGAAAACCGGGTAATCCGCCTGGACCGGCCCGCCGGTTTTCGCTTCGGGGGCCGCCTTTTTCGGGTTGGTAGCGTGGCGGCGCGTTACCGGGTTCGGTGGGACCGGCATCACGGGTGGGGCCGCGGGAAGCGAGGTCGAAAAAAGTTCACCCAGGTCGAATTCACGGCCTTTTGGCGCGGCAGTTTGTAAGTCCCAGCCGCACTCCGAACAAAACATTGTGCCGTTCATTTGTTCCGTTTTGCAATGTGGGCAAACAATCATAACCCTATCCCTCTAGATTCAACCAGGCAAATTTAAGTACAAAAAGAATCCATTTCAGACCTATCACACTTATTCTGGAGCCGCGTTACCTTAATTATAAAGCCTGTAAGGTTCGTTTTCAATGAGGGCTTACTAAAAAACTAATAATTTTTACGGCGGGAAAGGAGCATATTAATCAAAATCGGTTGCCAGACCCCGCGTGCCGTACTTGATGTGTTTGCGGCCACCGCTGCTGGTCGTGCCGCGCTGCTCCAGGTTCCGAATTTCCTGAAGCACCTGGTTCGCCAGGTCTCCCTCACCAATATTGAGCAGGCGGGTCGAAACCGCTGTCAGCCGCTGAGTACCGCTTTTAATATCACCTCTGGCAATATCCTGCCAGGCTTTGGCCTGCAGCCGGTAAGCCGTCACTTTTTCAATCAAACTTTTAACATCCGGGTCAATCGCAATCCCGGCGGTATTGTCGGAAAAACTAAGCCCCATAGCCATTTTTAGCTGGACGTTTGGTTTTTCGGTTCCGGCCGGTTGGAAGGCTAAGCGTACGCTCCCGGCTGGCAAAACGCCCGGTTCGCAATTGGACGCGACCATTTCCAGGAGCAAAGTATAACGAGTATGGAGCGTCAACGGCCCCAGATTATACTCGACTGCGCCGTCCGGCATAGGCCTGGCGGGTAGTTCGGCAATAATCGGCGACACCCGGTGTATTTGCTGCAGCCGTATTTGAGGTGAGAGTTCAAACCGTAAGTTACTGACCGGCGTGACAGTATTGCGCAGGGTCTTTATTTTCTTCAAAAAGGTGGACATTATTTTGTCGGCGCTGGCAATATACTCGGTATTGCCGCCACATTGGGCCGCCACGGTTTCCAGCAAATCTTCGTTCCAGTCAATCCCCACACCCATCGCGTGGATAGCAATCCTCTGGCGGGCTGCTTCCTGGCCCAACTGCACGCAGCGGTCGGCGTCACCGTAAGTCTGGCCGTCGGTAAGGAGGAGCAAGAAATTAAGGGAAGTTTGCTCGGCTGCCGGCTTCATTTCATTGATACCGGCGTAGAGACCATTTGCCAGTTCAGTACCGCCTCTGGCGTCAATGCTGTCAATATGGTGCTTGATAGTTTCTTTCGAGGTAACTTTCTGGCAACTGACTACAACCGTGGCCCGGTCGTTAAAGCTGACCAGTGAGAAATAGTCGCTGGGGGTTAGCGCGTCTACGAGGCGGCGGGCTGCCGCTTTGAGGGCATAAAGTTTTTCGCCCCGCATCGAACTGCTCTGGTCGAGGACAAGCGCGATGTTAAGCGGGGTGCGCTGGATGTCCCGGCGGTCTTTACCCAGTAACACTTTAAGCAGCACATAGACAACCTGGCTTTCCCTGGTTGCGGGGAAAATTTGAAAAGCGGGCACAAAGTCAATATTGAGGAATTCTTCGTCAGGGTCTTTTTGTTCATCCACGCGAACCAGGCCCAGTTCGGAGGAAGTATCGCAGGTATTTTTTATCGAATGAGGGTTGAGTTCATCGAAATTAGTTGATTCCATTTAATACTTCCATAAATTGCCCAGGTCCATGCCGATACTAATAAACACGCCTTTCACCTTGAACCTGAGAAGCCTTCGGGATACGGGGAAATCAAAATATTTTTCAAGCGAAAGTCCTGCTAAAGAATAACCCGGACCTTTCCCCGATTTAAAATTTCGCGATGACCACCGTGACGTTATCCACCCCCCCGGCCCCATTGGCCGCCTCGACCAGGCTTTCACAGGCTTCCAGCGCTGAGCCGCTCGTTTTAAGGGTTTGTTCAATGGCGCTATCCGGCACCAGTTCCCATAAACCGTCACTGCACAGCAGCATGGCCGCGACATCGGTTAGCGGCAGCAGCTCGACATCAGGTTCAATCTGGGGTTTCTGGCCGACCGTCATGTAAAGGACACTGCGTTGCGGGCTGGACTGGGCTTCTTCAGGGGTGAGAGTGCCCATATCCACCAGGCGCTGCACGATGGAGTGGTCGTGCGTAACCTGGCGCAATTTCCCACTACTTTTCTCCAGGACGTATAACCGGCTGTCCCCGACGTGGCCGATAATGGCAGTCTGGCCGATTAAGACCGCGCAAGTCAGGGTTGTTCCCATCGAAGTCCGGGTCTGGTAGCCTTCCTGCAAAATGGCCTGGTTAGCGTCTTCCATTGAAAAGGCCAGGGCTTCCAGGGGCGACTCGCCGTCACGGCCCGGTTGGCGTCCTTCCAAACTCGGCAAGTAGAAATTACGTAAGACGCCTTCACTTATTTTGCGGACAGCCAGGTTACTGGCAACTTCCCCGTTTTCGTGTCCGCCCATGCCATCGGCAACGGCCAGAAAGGTAAAGACCAGTTCCGGGCCGACGTTATTCAGGCGCGGAACCGAAGCCGTAAAGGCGCTGAAACTATCTTCGTTGTTGGTCCTTATCCGGCCCACGTTGGTTAAAAAGGCTAACTCGACCTGGTTGGCTGCCAGTCGCTGGGCCGCTATGCCTTTAACCGGTGATGCCGCCCCGTTAGATTTACGGTTTTTAGGAGCAGGCCGGTTCTCCCGCAGGGCGGTATTGGCCGGTTTCGCCCGGCGTCTGGGTGTCTCATCCATTTTGGTCGTCCTTAATTTTCAGGTTGCACGTAACGGCGGTGCTCCTCATGTTTATGATTGGTCAGAACTTGGAGCGGTCAGGGCGTACATCCGGTAATCGAGTGACCCAATGTAGACGTGGCCGTTATCAATGGCCGGAGAGGCGCTAATTGGCCCTTCGGTGGGGTAGAACCAGCGGGGAGTACCTTTTTCCGCGTCAAGGGCATACAAATTCCCATCCACGCAGCCAAAATATACCACTCCATCCGCGATACGCGGCGAACTGGTTACCTGCTTGCCGGTGTTGAATTTCCAGCTCAACCGGCCATTTTTAGCCTCCAGGCAGTAAAGATAACCGTCTACCGAACCTACATAAACTTTCCCGTTGTAAAACAGGGGCGAGCTATTGACATAACTATTCGTCTTGAACTTCCACAGCACCCAGTTATTTATAGGGTCCCAGCAATAAAGATTGCCATCGAGCGAACCGAAAATTACCATATTCTCATGGACCATCGGCGAACTGATAATGCCTTCAAGGGCGCGGAATTTGGTTTTAATGTTGCCGTTGTTACCGTCCAGGGCGTAAACGTGACCGTCCATACTGCCGACATAAACTATCCCGGCTGACACCGCCGGAGTGCTGCGGACCGGCGCCCAGGTGCGTTGTTTCCAGACCACCCGCCCGCTGCGGGCTTCTACACTGTAAACGTGCTGGTCGTCCGAGCCAAAAAATACCAGGGGCGAGTAGTAGCGGGCCGAACTGCGAATCGGGCCGCCCGTCCGACAAGTCCAGACCTGATTGCCCTGCTCGATGTCAAAAGCGTAAAGGGTGCCGTCTTCCGAGCCTACTATGATAGCCCGGTCGGTGATGGCCGGGACAGTGCAGACCCCCCCGGTCGTGGGCGCTTTCCACAAAAACTCGCCCCTGGCCGCGTCAAGGGCGTACAGGTTGCTATCATAGGAGCCGAAATAGACCACGCCGTTACTGACGACCGCGTTATTGCGGATTTCTTCCTCGCTGGCGAAGCTCCAGACAAGCTGGCCCATCGGCAAATCTTCCGGGGCAGTCAGCGCCTCGCTTTCTTCAACCGGTGTCTGGCGGAAACGGCTGCTGGTCGTCCCGTTCGTCATATGTTCAGGGCGAGCGGCAGGCGCGACGGCGGCATGGTTGTTCAGGCCTGGAATGTTCAGGGAAGTCGGGTTAATGTTAATGCCGGTTAAACCGGCCCCACGCGCCGCCACCAGGCTGCTGGTGATAGGGTTCAGGCCGCCGGTAGCGCCGCGATGCCCGTTCCCATTACCATCCGGGCCGCCCTGGTGGTACTGGGCAAATTTTCCTTCGAGAACTTTAAGCAAAGCCTGGCGTAGCTCGGCCACGGTCTGCCAGCGTTTAGCAATATCAAACTCCAACGCTTTCATAACCACGGCTTCGGTTTCAGCCGAAACTTTTGGATTCTTGCTCCGGGGGAGCCTTTCATGGAAAGTGAAAGGCACTTCCATACGCGGGTCGGAGTTGGTCAGCAACTGGTGGAGGGTTGCGCCCAGGGCGTAAATATCACCGCCGGGCAGGGCCAGACCTTTGTACTGTTCAGGCGGCGAATAACCTTCCGTACCGATCATGGTGCCTTTTTTGTCTTCCTGGAAATTCTTGGCAATACCGAAGTCAATCAATACAAGCCGGTTGGCGTGGGTGAGCATAATGTTCGAAGGCTTCATGTCGCGGAAGACAATCGGTTTAGGCCGGTGATTGTGCAAATAGCCCAGCACGTCGCAAAGCGCGACCCCCCATTCCAGCACCTGTTGCTCCTCAAAGGGTGTGTTTTGTTCTTCCAGGACTGCTTCGAGGTTTTTGCCTTCAATATATTCGAGGACCAGGTAACGCCGGTCGTTAGCGGCAAAGAAATCAAAGATTTTCGGGATAGAGGGATGGTTGAGCATCGCCAGGAAGTTAGCTTCTTCCTCAAAGCGTTTGAGTTTATCCAACCGCACGTTAGGGTCGGTGGAGACATCAAACATTTCTTTAATGGCGCAGACCCGCACCGTCGAGGCAAAGCGAATATCGCGGGCGCGGTAAACGGTACTCATACCGCCGTAGCCGATAGCCTGTTCTACCTCGTAACGGCCTTCCAGCAACTGCCCGCGCGGCATGGTGTTACCGGCGCCAAGGCTATTGCGCAGGGCTTCCAGGGATGTTGTTTCATCCTTCTTGTCGCCGCGCTCCGGTTCGGGTTCGTTTGGCTTATTTAAGCTCGTAGTACCGATTTTTTTGATTATCATTGTGATCTTTTACCGCTCTTAAAGGGCTTTGAAATTCAATTTTTTGCTTGGTTGGGTCAGGATGCTAACTTAATATGATTTTAGGCCAAACCCCAGGTAGGCTGTTATGGTAATTTTGCGAGAATTATAAGGTACAAACATGGCGTGTGCAATAGGACCTATTTCGCTAAAAATACAAACTTTGAACCTGCTCGTGGCCTGTTCAAATTGCCTTCTTAGGCAATGACCGGCCTGGCATAGCCGTTAAAATAACGGCTTTATGTTGCGCTGTCCGGTCTTAAATTTATTAAATATTTCAATCTGCCCCACTTGATTATAACACAACCCTGTTCAGTTCAGTATCATTCCGGCTACTTCCACAGCGTATTGTGAATCGTTAAAGCCGCTCCACAGTAGCCGCATTTATTTTCCTCGAGGCCGGTCAGCCGCACTTCCTGGTTATGGCGGTCAATCAGGAGGCTGTGGCAGCGGTGACAGTAAGTGTTGCCGTTTACGGCGCTATCGAAAATGGCCGCAAGTGGTTCTTCAGCGGCGGGGACCGGCGCGCCTTCTTTCAAATAGATATAGTTAAGACCGCAATTTAAGCCGATTTCTTTTATCCGGTCCAGTTCCTGCCTGGCTCCAGGAAAGCCGCCCGAAAGATGCCAGGGTACATTTGCGCCAAGACCCTGTTTTATCCAGGTCGCCAGCAGTTCCATTTCACCCTTGCTGTCGTTTACGCCCGGAACAATACGGGTGTGAATTTCAAGGTGGCTTTTGTATTTGAACTGGGCCCGCCGGGCGATTTCCAGCACTTTCTGAAAATTGTGGCGACCGGTCAGGGTATGAAAACTGCGCTCGTTAAAAGCATTGACCTCAATCAGAAACCCATTCATGTAATGGCCGAGCATTTCCAGGGCTTCCATCGTCATGTAGCCGTTCGTGACCATGGCGGTAAACATGCCGTTAGCCCGGATATTTTTGGCGGCATCCAGCATGTATTCAAACCACATGCTCGGCTCATTGAAGGCAAAGACCACGCCCCGGCATTGGCGCTCAATGGCGAAATGGGCCAACCGCTCGATAGGCAAGAAGCGCGCAGCCGCACCGGGCGGCACTTCCACGAAAGCAGCCTGGTCCGGCGTCGCCGGGAAATTCAGGCCGTAGCCGCCCACGCTAAAGACCTTCACGCCGGGAAACAGGTGATAAAAATTACGGCTTTCGATGCGTTCCAGGTCAGCCTTACTCACGAGGCCGTAATTGGTGGCCTGCAGCGTCCCGTTCTGGTTGACGCGCATGCCGCAAACCCCAACCTGGCCTGGCGCCAGTTCGCAGTGATAACTGCAAATACGGCAGCGCTTTACCTGGCCGTCCAGGTCTTCGGCCAATGGCGCCGGGTGGATACTGTGGGAAACTGGCAAGCTGGCGGTTTCGTTCACATCTTCACTCAAATTTTAGAGCCCTATATAATAGTCACGACTCTATTTTACTAACTTCGATTCCACTATACATTAGGTATTTTGGGCCATTCTATCCACATATAACTAACTATACACATATAAAAGGATTCGTCCTGAAAGAATTCGTGGGTTTCTTCCGGTTTCAAATATTGTACGGGAGTGTTGAGAGAACGATTGCCCGATTTAGCACGGGAACTCCCTTGCTATTTCTGCTATTGTTTTTATTATAACCTATTTCGGGCGTTTTGGGACATTTTTAGCGGGTGGGGAACTTTTAAATAACTTTAAGATACGGAAATTTATCACAAACTTTACCGGGCGTGGCAAGGCTGGTGCTATAATATCTGTGTGATAAGGAAACATTTTTATAATCGGAAAGCCAGCTTAAATGCTTTTTTATAATCTCGGCAAATGGATCTTTCGTCATAAATGGTGGGTGATTGGGGCTTGGCTTTTAGCCGTTGCCGTATCGGCTCCGTTCGTGCCGCAGGTGCTCGAACCGCTCAAGACCGGCGGCTTTTCCGACCCTAACCTGGAGTCTTCGCAAGCCGCGACCCTCTTGCAAAATAAACTCGGCTACAGCACCAGCAACCTGGTCATTTTCTACCAGAGCAATGACCCCCAGCTAAAAGCTACCGACGCTAAATTTAACCAGGAAATTCAAGCCTCGCTGGCCGACCTGCCCAAAGCGCCGGTGCCGACCCAGGTCGTGCCGCCTTCCCTGAATCCCCGCCAGATTTCCAGCGATGGCCGGACCGCTTACGCCGTCGTTACTTTCGAACTTGATGGCGAAACGGCCGCTAAAATGCTGCCTCAAATCCGGCCTTTAATAAAGCAGCCTGCCGATTTAACCATGACCGTCGGCGGCGGTCTGGCCTTCTATGAGGATGTCGAACTGGTCAGCCAGCGCGACCTGCAACGGGCCGAACTGATTGCCTTCCCGGTCGCCGTGGTGGCGTTGGTGCTGGCCTTTGGCTCGGTCGTGGCCGGGGGACTACCCGTGGCAGTTGGCGGCGTGGGCGTCCTCGTTATCCTGGCCTCGATATTTGGCATCGCGCACCTGACCGACATTTCAATCTTTGCGGTAAACCTGGCGACTTTGCTCGGCCTCGGTCTCGGCCTGGATTACTCGCTCTTTTTGACCAGCCGCTTCCGAGAGGAGTTGGCGCGGGGCCGCTCGGTCGAAGAAGCCGTCGGTATAACCCTGGCAACCGCCGGAAAAGCGGTAGCCTTTAGCGGCCTGACCGTCCTTATCGGGTTGAGCGGCACGCTGCTTTTCAGGATTAACATCCTGACCTCGGTCGGTATCGCCGGGTTCGTGGTGGTCGTGGTATCGGTCCTGGCTGCTACCACCTTGCTACCGGCCATCCTGGCCCTGATTGGACACCGCGTTAACGCGCTTTCGGTGCCGCGGTTTTTCCGGCGCAAAGATCCGGCGGATACCTATATTCCCGGCCAGCAGGAAGGCCACGGCTTCTGGGCCTGGCTGGCGCACCTGGTAATGAAGCGCCCTGTCACCTTTTTTGTTCCCCTGCTGGCTTTGCTGCTGGTGCTGGGTATCCCCTTCCTCAACGTAAAATTCAGTTCGCCGGACGCTTCGATTCTGCCTTCAAATGTCGCCAGCCGCCAGGCTTTCGACCTCTTAAAAGCTAACTTTAACGAGAGCGAAGTTACTCCAATTCTGCTGGCGGTCCAGGCTCCGGCGGGCAAAAGCATTTTGACGCCCGACAACGTCTATTACCTTTACGACTTCACCCACGCCGTCGAGCAAGACCCGCGAGTGGCGCGGGTGGACAGCATTGTGACCTTCGAGCAGCGCCTGACCAAGACCCAGTACCAGCTATTTTATTCCGACCCTTCCAAAATTCAGGACCTTGTGCTGCGCCAGTTTTTGCAAAGTTACGCCAAAGATAACGTCACCCTTGTTTCAATTGTTAGCAAGTACCCTCCCACCTCGGACGAAACAAAAGCCCTGGTCCAGAAGCTCCGCAATAGCAGCATCGGCAACGGCATCACTTTTCAGGTTACGGGCGGCACCGCCGGGATTATGGACGTGGTAAACGGCATTTACGACACTTTCCCGTACGCAGCCCTGGTGATTGTCCTGGCAACCTACTTCGTGCTGCTGATTTTGCTGCGCTCGGTCGTCCTGCCGCTCAAAGCTATCCTGATGAACGCCCTGAGTATCCTGGCCTCGTATGGGGCGCTGGTCTACGTCTTTCAGGAAGGGCATTTCAGCGAAATATTAAACTTCAAGCCGCTGGGCCTGATTGAGCCGAGCTTGCCCATCATCATGTTCTGCACCCTTTTCGGCCTATCAATGGACTACGAGGTCTTTTTGCTCAGCCGGATAAAAGAAAACTACGCGCACACCGGGGACAACACTGCCAGTGTGGCCCTCGGCTTGCAAAAGAGCGGCAAGATTATTACCAGCGCGGCCCTGATTGTGGTGCTGGTCTGCCTTTCGTTCGTGACCGCCGATATTGTGCTGGTAAAGGCGCTCGGTCTTGGCGTAGCCGTTGCGGTGGGCCTGGACGCGACAATTGTACGGGCCTTGCTGGTCCCGGCCACGATGCGGCTTCTGGGCCGCTGGAATTGGTACGCGCCAAAATGGCTGCTGCGGATTTTGCCCGAAGCTCAGCTTGAAACGGAAGTCTTTACACCCGCCGCCGAGAAAGAAAGCGCCCCTGTTTCCGGGGCCGGAAAAGCCGGGTAAGCAAACGCCTGGAAGCCCAGACCCTTCCTCGGAGCAGAGATAGCGGTTTGTAGCCGGGAATTCGGCTGGTCATCATAGTAAAAGAGAAACTTGCGCTTTTAGCGGTCCGGTTTACGCCGGGCCGCTTTCTTTTCACATTAAACTTAACCCGTGTCTTCCCCGGTAATAAGCTTCCAATCCGTTTTTACCTTAATGGCATATAACTTGGTTAAAGAAGCTATGCCTATACCATGTGGAAGATCTTCCACGTGGTATAGAGGAAGATAGCAAACGCGACCGCCGGTACGGACATATCAAGGACTCCTACCAGGCCAGGGGCTTTGCAGAAGACGAAGCCTGCTAGTGGGCCACTTGTCACGGCCCTTGCCAATGCTAAAGCTCACTGAATGGCGATTTTAGCGGCATATGCCCCACTAGTAGACCCTAACGAGATTAACGAGTTTTCAAGGATTCTTAAATACGAAATTTTATTCCAGCCAGCCTTTTACTTTTAGGAGGCTGTTTCCCAACAAGCCTAAAAGCACTTCGTATTTAGTGCCTTTGTTCTCGGGATGATACTCGAAACGGTTGCGCTCGAAATACTGGACCGTGTAGGTCTTGCCGTCTTCTGGATTAATCTCATCAAACTCTTCGCTGATAGGGTAGCCGTAAATCGGCAGGCCGCCGTTTGCTTCCCAATAAGCCTTGAACCCGGTCGCGAGATTATGCCCGGTCTGCTCGAAAAAGACACCGTCGGGCAGGTTGCGGTTAACGGTTGGCCGGAAAGCCGGGTCGTTAGCGGCTCGTTGTTTGTCCGTTAGCTGGTTGCCTAAAAGGCCAAGTTGGACTTCAAACGGTGTCCCCTTGTTTTCGGGGTGGTATTCAAAGCGGTTGCGCTCGAAATACTGGACGGTATAGAGCTTGCCGTCCGAAGCGTTCACCTCCCGGAACGTCTCAGTCCATGGATAGCCGAACTGGGCCAATCCTCCGTGAGCTTGCCAGTAGGCGCGAAAAACTCCATCCAGGTTATGGCCGGTTTCAGAGAAAAACTCATTTCCGGTGGAATGGCCGGGCAAGACCTTTGCCAGTAAGCCTTTTCCAGCCTCAGAAAGTTCCAACGAATAAAGCTTGCGGGTCTTGATGCCGATTAAGGTCAGGGGCGCGTACGGGCTAATTTTCAGGTCAGGCATGTTCTTGACGAGGAACTGCCAGCTTAGCCCCCCGTCGTTGGAAGAATATATGTCGCCGGTGCCGTCCGCGAACGACAGGAAAAGGTTAGCGGGCGACCACTCGACCTGCAATAGAGTGACCGGTTTGCCAAACTCTTCTTTGAGGCCTAACGGGTCATTGATAAGGCCGGACGGCAGAGGCAGCGGTTGCCATGTCCTGCCCCAGTCAGTCGAACGGTCAACCGCCAGGACGCGGGAGTAGTGGTTGGTTATCCTCAAAAAGCCTTGCCCGGTAAAGAAGAACTTGCGGTTGTCCGGCGTTGGCTTCTGGTAATTGAGGTTGTTTTGCTCAATCTGGACAAAGTTGCGACCGCCATCGCTCGAAAGCAGGCTGGTGGTCTGGTAAGTCCCGGTTGATTTGAGAGTAACATACAGCAGCAAGGCCTCTACCGGGGCGTTGCGCCCTAACCCGGCCTCAATTACAAGCGCAGCCGAGTTCGAATAGTTAGCCTGGTAGCGTTTGCCCCAGGTCTGGCCGGCGTCGGGCGAGAAAAATAAGCTGTAGGTATCTTCCGTAGCAGAATATTTTACTTTCACAAGGGCATAGACAGCCTGGCCGCTGGCCTGTGTGGCGCTGACCGCCTGAACTCCGGGGCCGAGGGTCTGGCCGCGCTCCTGCCAGTCAAGGCCGCCGTTGCTGCTGGCGAAAAGTTTTTTCGAAGCGATAGCGTAGACAAAATCGCTGCCGTCTGAGGCAATTTCATCGGGAGTATAGAGAATGGTCTGCCCGGAAGGCGCCAGGCTGGTGAACTGGGAAGCGCCCTCGGTTCCTCGCGCGCTCGCGTAGAGCCGCCCGTTGCTTTCGTTGCACAGGCTGAAGGGATTCTGGTTTAGCTGGGCGCGCTGGCCGCCGGATTGCCAGTCGAAGGTATAAGTCCCCGCGGGTAAATCGTTGGAGCCTTTGCTGGCAGCCAGCAGCCTGGAGGGTTGCAGACCGTCGAAGCAGGTCAGGGGCGAACCGGTCGGCAGGCTGAGGCCGGTTTCATTCCAGGCGACGGCTGAGGAGCCGGCCTGGACCGGTTCTGGGGAAGCGACCAGGGAAAACAAAAGAGGAAGCAGCAGGGCGTAAATCGTAAAAGTCAGCCCCGATCTTTTCAATAGCGATTGCACCCGGCTTGCTCCTTCGATTTAAAAGCTGAGTAAAGCTGACGGTTATTTCAGGTGGTCTTTGAGGAACTGAACCGCCTTCGGCCAGGCGTCTTTGGCTGAAGCTTCATCGCCCGAGCCGTGGTCAGGATTGATAAAGGCATGCCCGGCGTTGTAAACCTTGACTGTTAGTTCTTTCCCGGCGTCTTTGTACAGCTTTTTGATTTTTTCAATCTGTTCCTGGGAAATGCTCTGGTCTTTCGAGCCATAAATTGCCAGGACCGGGGCATTGACTTTAGCAACATCATCGGGGGTAGGGTCATAACCGGCCCCGTAGAAAGTAACCACCGCGCCCAGGTCGGAGTAACGTGAGGCGGTGGTCCAGGCCAGAAAACCACCCACGCAAAAGCCCATCACGCCCAGCTTTTTAGGGCTGACACTCGGGTTAGTTTTCAAGGTTTCGAGCGCCCCGACGATTTCCCCGACGGCTTTATCCACATTATTAATCAGCATCATAATCGCTTTTTGAGCTTCATTCGGCTCTGTTACGACCTGCCCGTGGTACAGGTCGGGGACCGCTACCACAAAGCCCTCGGCGGCTAACTTCTGGGCCAGGTCCATTATGTGCGACTCGATGCCCCACCATTCCTGGATTAAGACCAGGCCGGGGTGGGTTGCGTCGTCATCAGGCTGGGCTATGAAAGCGTAAGCGCCATCACCATTTACTTTGAGGTCAATTCTGGAGGTGCGAATTATCGCCATGATAATCTCCCCTTTCAATATTTCCAGTATCAATTTGTATTATCGGTTCGAGAAGCTGGGTGTTTTATAATATAGCTAAACCTGCTTTGAAAGGTCAAATAAAAAGGCGACTTCCAAAAAGCCGCCTATCGAACATTATGATTTAGCTACCGGAAGCTGCCCATAGCCTCGCGGTCAATGGTCGAGTAATACTTGGCGTCGGGGTGATGCACCACCAGGGCGGCGGTGGACTGCTCCGGGTCAAGCCCATGCGACTCGGTAATATTAACGCCTATTTCGTCCGCGACCGGCATCAACTCGAACAGTTTATGCTGGTCTTCCAGGTCGGGACAGGCCGGATAGCCCCAGCTATAGCGCTTGCCCTGGTGCGGTTCCATTCCTAACTCCTGCCGGATGCGGTCGTGAACATAGTCAGCGGCGGCTTCAGCCAGGCTGCTGGCGAGGCCGTGGATGAAATAAGCCCGGCTGTAGTCCCCGGCTTTATTGAGGCGTTCGCAATACTCGCTGGCGCTGCGCCCTGCCGTAACCACCTGCAAAGGCAGCACGTCCGGCCGCTGGTCGGGCCACTCCTGGGCGAAGTAGTCGGCCAGGCAAAGTTTTTCGCCGCCGGGCTGGCGGGGAAAGCTGAAGGTAGTCAGGACGCTGTCGAGTTGGTCCGGGTTATGGACCGCCAGTAAGCCCTCGTTTGTGCCGGGTAAAGCGGGCAGGGCTTTTACCGGGAAATAGCCGTAGATGGCTTTGGGCGTCAGGAAGCCCTCGGTCTCGCTATCTTTTCGAAGTTGAGCCAGGAGCGGCTCGAATTCTTCCTTCACCAGGCGGTCGTATTCGCCGGGAGCGCGTTTTTTGTCGCTGCCGCCGCCCCAGTGGAGCCGGAAGAGCGTGTTTTTGTCGAGCAGGGCGAAAAGGTCGTCCAGCGGCAGATTATCCAGCGTCTTGAAGCCCCAGAACGGCGCTTGCGGAATGGCTGCGTCAGGGACACCGCTGGGCCGTTTCGCGCCGTTTGCTTGAGAAAGATTGGCAGTTTCGGCGGCAATACGGGCCTGGGTCGCCGCAATTCTGGCGTTGCGTTCGGCCTGCTTGGTTAAAGCGCTATAGGCATCCTCAAGGTTTTGCCTGGCGAAATCGGCGCGTGCATTTTCGTCCGTCAGCCTATCCATGACCGCCAGCCCTTCGAAAGCGTCCTTGCAGTAAAAGACCCCGCCATCATAAGGCCGGTTGGTGTCAGCATCCACGAAGGCGGTGCGGTAGCCGTAAGGCCGGTTAATGGCTGCACCGCCGATAAGCACCGGGATATTCAGGCCGCGTTGGGCCAACTCCTTGACGCACAACGGCATCTGCTTGGACGTGCTGACCAGCAGGGCCGAGAGGCCAATTGCGTCTGCCCCGACTTCCACCGCTTTCTCGATAATAGTATTGACCGGAACCTGTTTGCCCAGGTCGTAGACGGTGTAGCCGTTGTTCGTCAGGATGGTATTGACGAGGCTCTTGCCGATGTCGTGCACGTCCCCAAAGACTGTCGCCAGGACGACCTTACCTTTGGTGTAGCCTTCTTTCTTTTCCAGGTAAATTTCGACCTGGGCGACCGCCTTTTTCATTACCTCGGCGGATTGGAGGACGAACGGCAAGATAAGTTCCCCCGCGCCAAACTTGTCACCAACCTCTTTCATGGCCGGAAGCAGCACTTCGTTCAAGGTCGGGACCGCCCCCCGGTTGGCTACTTCCTGGTCAATCAGGGCTTCGATGCCTTCTTTCTTGCGGTGGACAATCTGGTAGTGAATCTTCTCGGCCGGGTTCATCCCGGCGGTAGCGTCCTCGGCTTCCTGCTTCTGCCCGGCCCCGGAGTTCTGCTCGAAATATTCGATAAAACGGGGTAACGCCTGCAAGTCGGTGTTAAAAATCAGGTCGTTAGCGAGCTTGCGCTGGTCTTCCGGGATTTCGGCGTAGGGCGTGATATGGGCGGCGTTCACAATCGCCATGTCAAGCCCGGCCTGGACCGCGTGGTGCAAAAAGACCGAGTTGAGGACAGCCCTGGCGCGGGGCGTGACTCCAAACGATACGTTGCTAACGCCCAGAATAGTCGAACATTCCGGCATAGCCTCTTTGACCAGTTTTATGCCCTCGAGGGTCGCCGCCGCATCGTCGCGCAAGTCTTCCTGCCCGGTTGTTACCGGGAAAGTCAGCACATCGAAAATCAAGTCCTGGTCGGGCAGGTTGTAATCGTTATTGACAATATCGCGGATGCGTTTGGCAATTTCAAGCTTGTTCTGAGCGGTGTGCGCCATGCCAACCTCGTCAATGGTCAGCGCGATAACCGCCGCGCCGTGTTCGCGGGCGACCGGCAGCACCGCGTCAATGCGCTCGCGGCCTCGTTCCATATTAATCGAGTTGATGATTACCCGGCCAGGCGCGGCCTTTAAGGCTTCCTCTATAACGTTAGCTTCAGTCGAGTCAATCACCAGCGGCGCGTCAATCGAGGTTGAAAGTTTCTTGATGGTTTGCCACATCTGCTTGACTTCGTCGGCCCGCTCGGTGAGAGCTACCTGGACATCGAGAGTATGTGCGCCGCCGTCCACCTGTTCGCGGGCGATATTCATAAGGCCTTCGTAATCGTCGGCCAGGAGCATTTTCTTGGCTTTTTTACTGCCCTGGGCGTTAACCCGTTCGCCGACCAGCAGCGGGGGCGGTTCCTGGCGCATGGTCGTGGCCCGGATACCGCTCGAAAGCATTGGTTCGCTGTTTACTTCACGGTCAGGCCGTTTCGCGCCTTTGACCGCCTCGACTACCTGGCGAATATGTTCCGGGGTGGTGCCGCAGCAACCACCGACAATGTTCAGGCCGAGTTCGGCCACAAAACTGCGGTGCGCATCGGCCAGCCCTTCGGGGGTCAGCGGATAAATGGCCTTGCCGCCTTCATTAAGGGGCAAACCGGCGTTAGGCAGGCAGCTTAACAGCGCCTTGGAACGTTCGGACAGGTAGCGCAACGGTTCGCGCATCAGGTCGGGGCCGGTCGAGCAGTTCAGGCCGATAATGTCCGCTTCAAGCGCTTCAAGCGTGGTCATTACCGCCGCGATGTCGGTGCCGAGCAGCATGGTGCCGCTGGTATCAATAAGGGATACCTGGGCCTGGATTGGCACCCAGCGGCCTGTGTTGTTGATGGCGGCCCGGCAGCCAAAGATGGCCGCTTTAACTTCCAGAATATCCTGGCTGGTTTCTATCAAAAGCACGTCCGCGCCGCCCTCCATGAGGGCCGTGGCCTGTTCGGTAAAGACTTCGACCAGTTGGTCAAAGGTAACGCTGCCGAGGACGGGGTCTTCAGTTGAAGGCAAAAAGCCGGTTGGGCCAATCGAACCGGCCACGAAACGGGGTTGGGAGCGGTCGGCAGCCGTAAAGCGGTCGGCCACCCGGCGGGCGATAGCGGCGGCCTGATAGTTTACCTCGTAGGTCTTTTCGCCCAGCTTGTACTCATCAAGTTTGAGGCGGCTGGCCGTAAAGCTGTCGGTTTCAACCACGTCCGCGCCGACTTCAAAATATTTAGTGTGGATTTCTTCGATAACATCGGGCCGGGTCAGCACCAGGGCTTCGTTGCAGCCTTCGTATTCGGGGCCGCCAAAGTCAGCCGGGGTCAATTCGTAGGTCTGGAGCAGGCTGCCCATCGCGCCGTCGTAAATCAGGACGCGCTTTTGAAGCTCCTGCCAGAAGGCGCTGCTGGCATAATCTTTTGTAACATTTCTAGTGTTTGAAGTCGTAGTCACTTGTCCCAACTCCTTATCGGTTCGATGGCCGGATGGCTGGCCTTAATCTTAATGGCCTTAATCATAATCAAAGGTGAGTATTCGCTGCAAAATCTGGCAGTTCGGTACGCAAAATCACGGTGGCAATGGCCCTTGTAACCCGGGCACAAAAAAACCTTCCGGCAAATGGAAGGCTTCCAGGTTCCCGCCGCTTAAACGGGCCTATCGTTCCCTGCCGGGCTGGGAAGCACCTTATCGGTTTGACAGGTTGCTAGAGGTTCAATGGGCCAGTTCCCTCACCTCTTCTTGATAGTTTGCTATTCTTATTGGCAATCTTTCAACTGCCTCTTGTAAGAATTATACCACGCCGGTCCTTTGCGGTCAATTTTGTTCTAAATGCTGAAAATGGTATAATTATTAAATCTTATAACGTCGAAATTTAAGGTTAATTGGTTAAGCAATTAGAAGGGCAAATTATGGCCGGACCGCTGATACTGGTAATTGATGACGAGACTAATATCTCCGACCTGGCGAAAATGTACCTGACCAAAGAAGGTTTTGACGTTATTACCGCCGACGACGGCAACGAAGGTCTGCGCATGTTCCGCAGTCGCAAACCGACCCTGATTGTCCTCGATTTGATGCTGCCGGGCGTGGACGGGCTGGAAATCTGCCGCCAGGTCCGGCGCGAGAGTGGTATCCCTATTATCATGCTCACCGCCCGGGGCGATGATATAGACCGGATTGTCGGCCTTGAAATCGGGGCGGACGACTACCTGACCAAGCCTTTTAACCCCCGCGAACTGGTCGCCCGCGTAAAGGCGGTGCTGCGGCGTTACAATCCTAACTCGCCTATGGATGGCGATAAAATGTCCGGCCAGGATAAAGAGCGGATTGTCTTTGGCGACCTGACAATTGACCTCAAACAGCGCACGGTCCAGGTCGGGGAGCGCCAGGTAGAACTGCGGGCCAAAGAGTTTGACCTGCTGGCGACTTTCGCCCAGAGTCCGAACGCGGTCTTTGACCGGGAGAAACTCTTAAACCAGGTCTGGGGCTACGACTATTACGGCGACACCCGTACAATTGATGTCCACGTGACCCACTTGCGCGAGAAACTGGAAGGCAGCCGGGTAAAAATCCAGACCGTCTGGGGTGTCGGCTACAAGCTCGTCGAAGGGGCTTAGGCCTTGCCGAACCTGCTCGACCGGGTGGACCACCGGCCCTACCCGCTGCAAAAAGGCCCCTGGGTAATGCGCCAGGTCTGGAACGACCTGCTTTTCGCACACTGGCCGGTGTCCCCCGCAGTCATGCGCCCGCTTATCCCGGCCCAGTTCGAACTCGACATTTTCGACGGCCACTGCTGGGTTGGCGTGGTGCCTTTCCATATGACAAATGTGCGCGTCCGGGCCTTGCCGCCAGTCCCTTTTACTTACCGCTTTGCCGAACTGAATGTCCGCACTTACGTCGTTTACCAGGGCCGCCCTGGCGTCTACTTTTTCAGCCTGGACGCAGCCAGCGCCCCGGCGGTTTGGGCCGCTCGGAATTTTTTCTATTTGCCTTACTTCAACGCCCGTATGCCTTTTAAGGTTGAGGGCGATAGCGTTACCTATTCTTCGACCCGCACTCACCGTAACGCTCCGCCCGCCCGGTTTGAAGCGACCTATGGCCCGACCGGCCCGGTCTACCGCGCCCGACCGTGCAGCCTGGACGACTGGCTGACCGCTCGTTACTGCCTTTATACGACGGACCGCCGCCAGCGCGTATTCCGGGGCGAAATCCATCACCAGCCCTGGCCGCTCCAGCCGGCCCAGGCTACCTTCACGACCAACTCTATGGCCCAGGCCGTCGGGATTACTCTGCCCGACCAGGCGCCGCTTTTGCATTTTGCCAAACGGCTGGAAGTTCTCATCTGGCCGCTCCAGACGGTCGGTTAATTTCTATAGGTTCGTGCTATAATTTAAATGAATAAAGTAGGGCTGTTTATTCCCGAAAAGGCGAGAGTTACTCATGAGTGTCGCAACCATAAAAACCAATTTTGACCCCGAAACCGGCGGGCGCTGGCCTCGCAGCGGCACTGAACCTTATGCCCGCTATCGCGGTCCCTATACTGTCGAAAACGCCAGCACTCTTTTAGAGGAGGAGCCACTTGAGTTGTACAACGGCTGGTTAGTCTGGGATAAATTGACCGACTTTGAAGAACGAGGCTTTGGCGCGAATATCGAAGAAATTCTGGATTTAACCGCCAGATGGCTTGGCTTTGGCCGGGCCTACCCTGACCAAGTAGAGTGTGAATTGGTAGGCGGTGATGTTATTAAGCCGGATGTTTGTATGGCATCAGACGAGCGAGTGAAGACACGGCTGGCCGCGCGAGGGCCGGACAACCGGCTGCTTTTGCAGGGTGGGCCGGAACTGGCAATCGAATTGCGTTCTCCCTCTAATACCAGGGCCGAAGAAAGACGCAAACGCAAGCAATATTTCGATAACGGCACCCTGCTTGTGTGGGACGTTGACCCGAAGCGGAAACGCATCTGGGTCTGGCGGGCTGAAAACCCCGACCAGCACGTCGAGTACAAGGGCGACGACCTTATTGATTGCGAACCCCTGTTGCCGGGCTGGCAGCGCCGGGCCGGGGATTTCTTCGCCCAGAACCTGACCGCTGGAGAAGTGGCAGGCCAGGCCGCCCAGGAATGGCGCGCCGACGAACGTCACAAAGAGCGTCTTAACTCCTTGCGCGAGGTCTTGCTGCTACAGGCCGGGCTAAAGTTTGGTCCAGACTTGCCTGCCGACCTGGCTGACGATTTGGCTGAACGACTTAACCGGCTTGAGGTGGTGCAATTGACTGCCCTGGTCGCCTCGATTGCCGCCAGCCCGACGCTGGTGGATTGGCTGTCCTCCTTCCCTGCTAAATAAGCAGGCATCATTTATTAAAAATAACTCCCTTCTTCTCAAAAAGAAGGGAGTTTTGCTTCAAATTCAAAAGGGTTTTTCTAAATTGGAGGGTCGGCGTCGAAGTAGCCCTGGGCCGGGCGCGGTCGCGGCGGTTCCGGTTGGGCCGGTTCGACTTTGCGCAGGACCGGCGGCGGCACGTTCGGGGCGCCTTGCGGCGACCGGTTCTGGTTGCCACTACCCGGCGCCAAGCTGTTGGCTGGCGGTAGGGTTGGCAAAGGCGCGGCGGCCGGTTTAACCGGGGCGGGGTTTGCCGCCTGGTTATAGGCGGGCGCCGGGGCCGGAGTTGGCTCCGGGTTGTAAGCGGAAGCCGGAGAGATTTCGACCGGGGCCGGGGCCGGCACGAAATCGTTGGCGGCGGCCAATAGCGAGGCCGGGCCGTTCAGGTCTTCCTCGGCAATCAGGACCGGGCGCGGTTTGCCGCCGTCAGCCTGCCCGATGATACCGGCCTGGGCCAACTCCTCGATTAAGCGGGCCGCCCGGTTGTAGCCGACCCTAAGCTTGCGCTGCAAAAGCGAGGTCGAGGCGCTGCGGGCATCCCGCACCACCTGTAAAGCTTCCTCGAAAAGTTCGTCGGTTTCGTCGGCCTGGCTTTCGGCCTCGATTTCCTGCAAATCTTTCGGCCACAACTGGACCTGGTTGAAATCCTTTTTATCGCCTTTCAGGAAGTCGGTTTGCTGCCGCCAGTGTTGCACCAGCGAGTCAATTTCCTCGTCACTGACATACACCCCCTGGACCCGGATAGGTTTGGAAGCGTCCGAACTGAGGTAAAGCATATCACCCCGGCCCAGCAGCTTTTCGGCCCCGGCCATATCGAGGATAACCCGGCTGTCTATCTGGCTGGTCACGGCAAAGGTAATCCGGCTGGGGAAGTTCGCCTTGATAAGACCGGTTACAACATCCACCGAGGGCCGCTGGGTTGCCAGAATCAGGTGAATCCCGACGGCGCGGGCTTTCTGGGCTAACCGGCAAATCGCGGCCTCGGCTTCTTCCGGCGCGACCATCATCAGGTCGGCCAGTTCGTCCACAATCAGCACCAGATAAGGTAGCTTTTCCAGTTCGTTGCCCACCCCGGCCGCTTTGTTCCAGCTTTCAATGTTACGGTGGCCGTAAAGCGACAACTGCTTGTAGCGCCGCTCCATCTCGCGGATAGACCACTTTAAGACGCTCATGACGGTCGGAGTGCGGTCGCTGCTCTTGCGTTCTTTTTCAGGGTCGGCCTCAATCTGGGTCACGACCGGGAAGCGCAGGTGCGGAATGCCGTTGTAGGTGCTGAGTTCGACCATTTTGGGGTCAATCATAATAAACTGCAAGTCGCTGGGCCGGTATTGCAGCAGGTAGGCGGCTACAATCGAGTTGAGGCAGACGCTTTTGCCGGAACCGGTGCTGCCCGCTATTAGCAGGTGGGGCATCTTGGCCAGGTCGGCCACCATCGGTTGCCCGGCTACATCTCGACCCAGGCCGAACTTGAGCCGCCCGCTTTTCTTGGCGTATTCCTCGGCCTCCATAATTTCGCGCAGGCCGACGGTGGCAATCTTGTTATTCGGCACTTCGATACCAACCCTGGATTGACCGGGGACGGGGGCTTCGATACGGATGGCAGGGGCAGCCAGGGCCAGCGCCATATCGTTCGCCAGGGCGGTAATGCGGGCCACTTTAACGCCGATGCCCGGTTCGAGGGCGAACTGGGTCACGGTTGGGCCGGTATTGACTTCGCGCACATACGCCTCGACCCCAAAGCTGGAAAGGGTATTTTCAATCAGGCGGGCCTTTTTGCGGAGTTCCTGCGGGTTTACCTCGACATCCGAAAAACTCGCCAGAATATTAATGCTTGGAATTGACCATTCGCGGTGCGGCAGGTCGGGCGGGTTGGTTGTGCCTTCGTCGCGCTGCCAGTTCTGCTGCAAAGGCTTCTGGGGTTTTTCACCCGGGACGACCGGGACCGGCGGGGAAGCGGGAGCCAAAGCCCCGCCTTTAGGCTCGACCAGTGGGGCCAGCGGTACTGGCTCGGCAGAATCTTCGTTGGTCAGGCTGATAGTGTGGGTGAAAGTTTTTTCCGGCTCGGGCGGCACGCCCGGCTTGCGGCCCCGGCTGTTCTGCCCGTTTAAGAGCAGGTCGTCCAGGAAATCGTCGTCCGACAGATGCCCGGTAAGCTTGCCCCGCCGGGTCGGTTTGGTGTTGTAGTTGTCCAGGCCGTCATACTCGTCGTCGAAGTCGCTTTCGAGCGGTTCACCGGCCACCAGTGGCGCCTGACCACGCAGCCAGCGGACGGTATTGCGCAGGCTGTGGCTCATATCTTTGAGTGACATTTCCAGCAGCAGCATCAGGCCGATTAAAAAGAGGGCCAGCCACATCACGCCGACCCCAAAGCCGGTAATAATGCTGCTGAGAAATTCGTTGATATAGTAGGCGAAATAGCCGCCGCCGCCGCCCTCATCGGCCAGCGATTTGGGATTTCCGGCGGCCAGGTGGGTAATCGAGACAAAGCTGACTACCATGAAAATAAGGCCGGTAAGGCGGGTCTGGTTAAAGCGTTCGCGGTTGGTCAGACCTTCCCAGATGTAGGTGCCGCCCATAATGATGATGAGCGGCGGCACAATAAAGGCTCCCAGGCCAATCAACTTCTTAAGGTTCTTGCCGATTTCGGCTACCACACCCTGGTCGGCCATAAGCCCGAACAGCAAAATTAGCCCCAGGACAATCAGGACGATGCCGCTGATTTCGTGGCGAACCCCGTCGGGGACGGGCGGCACCCGGTCGGTTTCGTGAAAACTTTGCGGGGCAGGCTGGCGAGAGCGGGTCGAGCGGCCTTCACCTGGGGCAGGGCTGCTCGGACGGCGGGGAGAATTTCCGCCGCCTTTGGGGCCGGGGTTAGCGCTAGTGGTTGAAGGGCGGCGTCCGGTGGTGCTGCTTTTTATGACAATTTCAGCTTCGCTATCTTTTTCTCTATCTTTATCTCTGGCGTTTTTCTTTTCGACGGGCGGTTCCAGGGTGAGCGTACTGGCGGCCTTTTTGGCGGCAGCGGCTTTGAGCGGCCTGGTATTGCGCGAATTTATAACGATATTATCCTGTTCCGGGGTAAGCGTGCGAAAAGTGGTGGTGGGACGAGATTTTTCGGCAGGTTGGGTGGCCGGTTCTTTTTGAGGAACTGCTTTTTTTGTAGGCATGGTGTCGGGTCCGCCTTTTCAAATATTTAGATAGAAAGCTCTAAGATAGAAAGCTCTAAGATAGAAAGCTTCTAACAAAGCAATAAACTGCCAGCCGCTGACTGGTCCTTACTATTATTAACATACTAGCACTTGCGTTCTTGGGCGTCAAGATACACCTGCGGGCCGGAGAATTCGTTACTACTCATGGGCGTAAATAAAGCTTACCCTTTATTCTCCTCATTTTCAACCCATCTTTCCCACTTTACTTTGCTTTATGCGTTATGAAACACGTTCTCAGATCAAGCCCTTTTCTGTACGGTAATGAAATGCCCAGAATAAATTAAGTGTGCGCCGTCGGATAAGGCTTGCCGCCCGGTTTTCGGTTCGTTCAGTTTCCCTCAATAAGCCCACTTAAACCTGAATTATTTAAATCTGTGGAAAGGAACATTCTGAATAGCTCTTATTAGATTATCGCCATCTACTAAGCCTTCTTTTACATAATAGTAATAAGAATCATTTATTGATGTCCCAAAAACAGCGGCTAGAATGTAATGGTTCTTTTCCACATAATTTTTTAGATTATCTACCATAATCCCCCAATTATGTTGGTTGAAGGTATTAGGGTTAAATTTGTAATCTACCAGGGGGGAAGAATCAGTATGAAACATAACTATTTCTGGTTTATAAATGTCCAGATAAGCATCACTAACAATGCCATTATGGGCTATCCATTTATCATTTAACCCATAAGTATCTATTGCTCTCCACTTTGAGTAGTAGGGTACAAGACCCGCTTCTGTAGTTGCAATTGTATAATTACGATTTTTGAACTCACTCAGGTTAGTTGCTACGTAATAGTTTAAGTCTTGAGGAATAAGACTTAAACTATTAGTAACGGACCTTTGATAGATTAGTATGCAGCCAAAAAAAAGTACCAAAAAGCCGGTCTGGATTATTTTATCGAATTTTGTCTTAAAAATAGTATTTATCTCTTGTAAGTTGGGTAAGAAAGCAGGCAACATAATTAAAAAAATTGGTAAAATTGCATACTGATACCTTCCTCCCCAATTCATTGCATCAGACAATAATATCCAGATCAGTGTAAAACCAACAACAGGAATAAGCAAAAATATAAGAAGTTTTCTCGAAGGTTGTTTGAATATACTAAATACCAAAATCAGGATAAAAGGAATTAATTGATTTAGAACGTTGGTAATAGAAGCATTGAGACTATTTATTTGGAGTAATCCGCCGCCCTTAACGTAGAAAGGGTTGGGCAATGGAAAACCAAAGTAAATCCAATGCCAGATAAAATAAGTACCTCCCAAAATACCATAAACAATTAAAAAATTTATTACCAGTTTTAATGAAGCCTTGATTCCTTTGAAATAAATAATGGCACCTAGCATTAGTAAGTTAAGTATTACTCCTTCTGGCCGGATCAACCCGGTTATTAAACCACTAAAGCTAAACAGAACTGCAAGTTTTGCTGAAAAACCTTCCCTGTTGATAATCATAATTGCAAATAACCAGGTTATCGTTGCCCATAACGCAAAAAAGCTTGTGCCGAAATAGGTCTTGATAAAATACAATCCTGGCCCCAA
The DNA here is from genome assembly GCA_902812345.1 of Chloroflexota bacterium. Lineage (GTDB taxonomy): Bacteria > Chloroflexota > Chloroflexia > Chloroheliales > Chloroheliaceae > 54-19. Next base: position 36,217 of record CADDZM010000015.1, read on the forward strand.
AGCTAAATAAAAGGAAAGGAATAATGAAAAAATAATGCTAGAGTTGTAAAGTTTCCTTGCGGAAAGGAAAACAATCCCGGTTAAAAGTAAGTGAGAGGAAATTGTTACTATATTTACTGAGTTGTCTATAGATAGGCCAAGCTTGGATATAGCTGCAATTACAACCATAAGTAAAAAGTCAGTAGCCCCATCCACCGGGCTTTCTCCACTATTCCAAACAATCCCATGCCCGTTAGCTAAATTTTCAGAATAACGTAATAACATTGCCGCATCTTCATATGGAAATAATGCAGTACGATTTCTAATTAGTACAACTATTAAAGTTATTAAAATAAGTAATAACAAGAAGCCCAGATCCAAAAACCTGTCTCTAATTTTAGAGACAAACCGAGTTAGCAGGCCTGGTTCCCTCGTGTTTTGATTTTCAGTTGATTTTAGGGTTGGCATAATATCCTCCAGCTTGGGCTTTCCCAAAAGAGCATTACTCGTAACTACACAGGGGGTAAAATAGGCAGCAAAGGTTGGCCCTCAAAAGCCTGCCTCAAAGCAGCATAAGCACTTTGCCCCTGCTTGCGTAAAGTTGAAATGTAACTGCGGATGCGACAAAACCATT
>CADDZM010000016.1 GCA_902812345.1 Chloroflexota bacterium
TAGGAACAAAGAAACCCTCGCTGCTGCCTCCGTTCATTCTTATGGACGGGCGGTGCGGGTCTTTTTCTTCTAGCTTGAGCGGGAAGATTACATCGATAAATGCCCCTTCAACCGCACGGTTAAATTTACCACCAAAAAGCAAGACCGGATCGTCAAGCGGGTGTCCGAGGGTGACCTTTCAAAGATATTTACGTTGCTTTCCCAGGAAGCCAGTAAGGACGGCTATGTTGGACTGCGGAACATGGCGATAATTTCTCTGCTGGTAGATAGCGGTATCCGCCGGGGTGAACTGCTCTCCATTAAACTCTGCGATATGGATTTTAAGGCAGGCCGCTGTGCCGTACTGGGCAAAACCGGTTCTCGCTATGCCCTGTTCTCTGATACCTTTAAACGTGCCTTAGCCCGCTATTATCGCAAATGGCGTAGTAGTCAGGATAACTCTCCTACAAGTCCTTTCTGGCTGACCGAAGATGGCGAACCCTTAACCGATGCGGCTTTTAGCTCAATGATCAAACGGTTAGAAAGACGAAGCGGGGTGGATGTTCATGCCCATAAATTCCGCCACACCTTTGGCAGCATGATGGCCCAGCAAGATACTAACATCTTCGATCTCAAAGAAATGATGGGCCATACTACTATTACTACTACCCAGATGCAATCCCATTTGTTGTGTAATGACAGGCTTCAAATTCTTTAGCTTCATTCCCTTCAAAAATAGCTCGGTGCCTTTCCTAGCCTGCCCCTGGTTTAACCTATTCATTCCCAGTTTTATGCTGCCTGAAAGCGGTTCTTAATGGCTCGTTTAGCCCATCAGAACGCAAAAACCAACCCTAGCTTAACCACCCTCTGGCGGCCTATGTTTCTTGCCATTGGCTTTTAACTTTAGCTTGCCCTAAGTGACGCTGGCGTTGCCTTTAGACTGGAATTCGCTGGAAAGTTACCCTTTGCAGCGTTGCCCACACCAGCATCAAACCGCTTTCCTCGTTTGTAAATACATCTACTCCGTCCGTGCGCTGTCGCACTTGCGAAAAAGTACTCTCAATGGTGTTGGTCGTCTTGATGTAGCGGTGCATCACCTGGGGGAAATCATAAAAAGTCAACGTTTGCGCTTCCCCCTCTCTCAATGAGGCCACCGCCTCCGGGTAGCGTTTTTCATAGCGCACTTTGAATGCCTCCAGCATTAGCTGAGCGTTGGCTTTATCTGGCTGCTGCCAGATCGCTGCTACTTCCGCCCCGATCTCACCTTTGACCCGCTTTGGTAGATGGCTGACTACATTGCGGGCTTTGTGAACCACCCATCTTTGTTGTGGGGTCTGTGGGAAGACCTCTTTTAGAGCGGTAATCACTCCGTCATTGCCGTCCGTGACGGCTAAATCAAGCTGCGCAACCCTCCTCTTACGCACATCCTCAAGGACCGCCTTCCAGCCTTCCTTGCTTTCTTCGGCGCTGAGTTGGAACCCCAGCACTTCCTTGGCTCCACCTGGGTCCACCGCCAACACCGCCAGCACCACCATCCGGCGGGTGCCCTTTGGGCGTTGCTCACCGTGACGGACCTCGAAATAAATCCCGTCACAATAAAAGATCCGCCAGTGGGCCGCCAGAGGACGTTCACGCCACGCTTTGAACTGAACTTGCAGGTCAGTGTTGAGGCGAGGAACCGCACTCTTGGAAGGTGCTACCCCGATCAACTGCTCGGCCACCTCGCCGACTTTAGCGGTACTGACCCCGGCCACGAACATCTCTCGCAGACCTTCTTCGACCTGCGGCTCATAGCGGGCATAGTTCTCGAAGACCTGGGTCTGAAACTGGCCCTCACGGTCGCGCGGCACTAACAAATCCTCGATGAGGCCCTGAGTGGTGCCCAGATCCCGCGTGTAGAAGCCGTTGCGATAGCCTTTACGTTCGGGGTATGCTCGCCCCACTCAGCCGCGAGCAGCGCTTGAAGTTCCTCTTGCATCACGCCTTCCAGCAACGCCCGCAAGCCCACGCGGGCCTGCTCACGAAGGTGCTGGTAGAACTCCGCCTGAGCAGGCAGAGGTTGGGGAGGCTGGACTGGGGATTGCTGAGGTGTGGTATGCTTTTTATTAGAAACAGGCATAGACAAAAGTCTCCTTTCATAATAGAAGGGTTGATAAAAAGTAAGGGTCTATGCCTTTATTATTGCTTGTTTCTCGCCTCTTTTCTACTCATTTGCCGTTACACAACAAATGGGATTGCATCCATTTTTATGAGCAGTTGTACTAAGCGTCTAAAAGACTTGCGTTAAGCCTGAATTGGTGTTACTTTAACTCGTTAATAGCTATAATTTTAATTAATATCCTCCGAAAAGGACCAGGAGTTTTCTGTAATGAGCAACGAGAGAGACAAAGAAAAAATAGATTACCTCTTTAGCGGCGGCACCATCGTGGCGATGGACGAAAACCGCAGCCTGGTAGAGAACGGGGCAATCGCCGTCCGGGGCCAGGAAATTGTCGGAATTGGTCCGGCGGACGAGCTTGCCGCCCGGTACGAGGCCGGGGAAACGGTTGACTGCGCCGGGAAAGCCATCATGCCCGGCTTTATCAACGCTCATACCCACGTCCCCATGACCTTGCTGCGCGGCCTGGCCGACGATTTGCGGCTAGATGTCTGGCTCATGGGCTATATGATGCCGGTCGAACGCGAGTTTGTCAGCCCTGCCTTCGTGCGGCTTGGGACAAAGATTGCTTGTGCCGAAATGATTAAAGGGGGTACGACCTGTTTCGCCGACATGTATTATTTCGAAAACGATATCGCCGAAGTCACCGCCGAGGCCGGAATGCGGGCCGTCCTGGCCCAGTCCGTAATGAAATTTCCCACCCCCGACGCTGCTTCCTATGAAGACGGCCTGGCTGCCAGCCGAGAATTTATCCAGCGCTGGAAAGGCCATTCGCTGATTGTCCCGGCGGTCGGACCGCACGCGCCCTACACCTGCCCGCCCGAAATTCTCAAAGCCTGCTCGGCCCTGGCCCAGGAGTTTGACGTGCCGCTCCATATTCACATCGCCGAAACCGCCCTGGAAGTTGAGAATAGCCGCAAAGAAAACGGTATGCCGGTGGTCCCCTGGGTCAAACGGCAGGATATTCTTGACGCTAAAGTTATCGCCGCTCACTGCGTCCACATTGACGAAGGCGAAATGCGGACCCTGCAACACGCCGGGGCCGGTATCGCCCACAACCCTACCAGCAATCTGAAACTGGCAAGCGGGGTCGCCCCGGTGCCGCTGATGCTCCAGGTCGGCGTGAATGTCGGTATCGGCACCGACGGCCCGGCCAGCAATAACGATCTTGACATGTTTGAAGAAACCCGCCTGGCCGCTATCCTGGCGAAAGGCTTTACCGGCGACCCGACCGCTCTCCCGGCCCGCGAAGCCCTGGCCCTGGCGACTATCGGCAGCGCGAAAGCCCTGCATATTAGCGATATTACCGGCTCTCTCGAACCCGGAAAGCGGGCCGACTTTATCGTGCTGGACTTGCAGCCGCTCCACAATACGCCCCGCTTCAAGCGCGAACCCGAAGCGATTTACTCGCAGTTGGTCTATGTCTCAAAGGCCTACGATGTTTTTCACGTGATGTGTAACGGCAAAATGCTCCTGCGGGACCGCGAATTGCTGACCCTCGACCCGCAAGAACTATCCCGCCAGGCCGAAGAAGTTGCGGTCCAGATTGACCGCTTCCTGGTTGCCCGCGAAGGCAACGTGGTCCGCAAGCTGCTGGCCCTGGGTGGTCTGCACCAGGAAGAAAGTTTCGAGGTGCAGGTCAAGGCCCAGATTGAAGATTTGAAGCCGGTTGAAGCGGTCCTGCGCGACTCGTCCCTCTTTACCATCACCAAGTCTTCCCACTACCGCCAGTACGACACTTACTTTTCGTTCGGCGACCAGCACGTCGAGCAACTCCGCTTGCGTGAGGATATATACCTGGACGAGGAAGGGCGGCCTACCCCACGCAGCCGCTTCCGCCTGACCCTTATCGGGGCGGCCTCCGAACGGGAGTTCCCGCGCTCGGTCATCCTCAACCGTTCACGCTTCACAGCCACACCCGACCAGTCGCTGCGCTTTTACCGGGAGTATCTTAACCCGCTGGAGGAACACGAAATCGTCAAATTGCGCCGCCGCAACCGCTTCACCTACAAAGATACCGAGTTCGCCATCAACATTGATGAAATGCTTACTCCCGACCAGCCCGGCTACTTCCTGGAAATAAAAAGCCGCACCTGGTCCAAGCGCGACGCCGAGAAGAAGGCTGGCCTTATCGCCGAAATTCTCGATTTGCTAAAGATTTCCGACGACCAGCTAACCAGGGAGGGTTATAGCGAATTGGTTGCCCGTTAAAGAAGGTAAAAAAACCAGCCGGGCTAATCCGGCTGTTTTATTATATTTATTTACTCCGCTTCAAAATCGCCGCTTTTGCCGCCGCTCTTGTGGACCAGGCGAATAGCCTCAATCCGCATCCCTTTGTCGGTCGCCTTCACCATGTCGTAGATAGTCAGGGCCGCCGCGCTTACTGCCGTCAGGGCTTCCATTTCTACGCCGGTCTGCCCGCTGGTCCTGACTTCGGCCTCGATTAAGACCGCCGAGCGTTCCGCGTCATATTCAAAGCGCAGGTCTATCCCGGTCAGCATCAGGGGGTGGCACATAGGAATAATTTCCGAGGTTTTCTTGGCCGCCATAATCCCGGCGACCTGGGCTACCGCCAGCACGTCGCCTTTTTTAGCCCGGCCTTCCCGGATGAGGGCGAGCGTTTCCGATTGCATGTGAATCTCACCTCGCGCTACCGCCCGGCGCCCGGTTACGGCTTTGTCCGAAACGTCAACCATCCTGGCCCGGCCCGCCTCGTTGAAATGGGTCAAGGGTGAAGCTTCGACCGGCTCGACATTTTCAACCGGAATGACAACTGGAGGTTTTTCTAATTTCCCCGGCTGTACATTTTCAAGTCTTGCCCGGTCGAGGCCGAACCTCTTTAATAACTGCGCGGCAGGGTCTTCCGGGTCGGAAACAATCGCCAGCAGCAAGTCGCGGGGCGTTACGAAGTCGGCGTGCTGTGCGGTCCTTTCGCTATTGGCGCCGGTCAAAACCTTTTGCAGGCGCGGTGTCATAAACGCATTGACACTTACCCCTAAATTATCCCGGGTAGGCGGTTCTTGCGGAAATTCGGCCAGCTTTTCCTCAATCCTCAATTTAACAATGTTCAGGTCTACCTTCAGTTGTTCCAGGGCGTGCCTGGCAAAGCCGCCCGGTTGTTCGAGCAGCGACATCAGCAAGTGTTCGACTTCCAGGGTGGTGTTATGGTGCCGCATCAGGATTTGAAAGGTGCCGGTCATAACTTCCTGGGCCGGACCATCGAAATTAGCCATGAGGTTCATTGACATGATTTAACGCCTTTGTTTTATAAAAGAGCCTGGTTAAAAATAGCCCGCTACTCGATTGAATAGCGGGCCAAAAGTTATTTGATTACCAGTTCTGGGCCGTCAGGATTTCGGCCGGTTCCCCGGCTAAAGCTTCCAGATAATGTTCAGCGTCCAGGGCGGCTTTACAACCGCTCGCGGCTGCCGTTACCGCCTGGCGGTAGCGATAGTCGTAAACGTCTCCGGCTACAAAGACCCCCTTCACGTTGGTTTCAGTCTCGTTGGTAACAACCAGGTAGCCTTTTTCGTTCATTTCCAGCCAGCCGGTAAAAATATCGGTGTTGGGCCGGTGGCCGATGGCGACGAAAACGCCGTCCAGGGCAATTTCTTTGGTTTCGGCGGTTTTGAAGTTGTGAACGCGAATGCCCTCAACCTTGTTCTCCCCCAGCACTTCCTCGATAACCGTATCGCCTACAATCTCGATTTTCGGGTTCCTGGCGGCGCGGTCCTGCATAATCTTGGAAGCGCGGAACTTATCGCGGCGGTGAATGAGGGTCACTTTGGTTGCGAACTTGGTCAGGAACAAGGCCTCTTCAAGCGCGCTGTCACCTCCACCAACGACGGCGATTTCTTTACCCCGGAAGAAGAAGCCGTCACAGGTGGCGCAGCTTGAAACGCCTCGCCCGCGCAGTTTTTCCTCGCTCGGCAAGCCCAGCCACATCGCGCTGGCCCCGGTTGCCACGATTACAGCCTCGCCTTCGTACACATCGTCATCAACATAGACCTTCTTGACGCGGGCCGAGAAATCAACGCGGGTGGCGTCAGCATCTATGAACTTACTGCCAAAGCGTTCGGCCTGGCGGCGCATGCCGTCCATCAATTCCGGCCCCATAATGCCTTCCGGGAAACCGGGAAAGTTTTCTACCTCGCTGGTAAGCATTAGCTGACCGCCCGACTGGTATCCGGCAATCACCGTGGTATCCAGGTTAGCCCGACTGGCATAAATTGCCGCAGTTAAAGCTGCAGGCCCGCCTCCAATGATTAGAACCCTTAAATTCTGCTCACTCATTTTCTTTTACTATGCCTTTCTCGATTTATTATGCGAACTTTTTCTATATAATATATACGCGTTTTCACCGGATTAGTTACATCTCCTCTACCAGGCGAGATTACTCCTTTGATGTTCCTCACTGATTCATTATAACAAAAATGGTCAAATTGGCAGTTAGTTTTAAATAATAATTGTTATTGATTAGGCTAATTTATCCCCATTTGCGGCCCCTGGTAATAACTATTTTAATTTGAGGTTTGCAGAGTTTCCCCGTTTACTTCCTCAATCAGCACGAAGCTATAAAAAAGCTCGTCCGTATGGGGTGCGTGGATTTTACCCCGGATATAATCACCTGTTTTCAGTCCAAAGCATTGAATCTGCCTTGCGCCGACATACAGCCGGTCCGCTCCGTTTCGCGTGACGTAACCGAAAGAGGTAACTCCCTCGGTTACGATTTCTAGCCTGCCCTCGGCCTCAGTTATAGTGTACATATTTTACACCTCTTAAATATTGCGAGCGCGCGGTCTATATTAAACTGCGATTGGAAATTGGTTGAAAAGCGAAAGATTACCGGCTAGATGTATCATGCCGCGAAGCATTCCAAAAGCTGGTACTGCTCGATAAGGCGAACCAGGTCTTCGTACTCGTTGACGGTCTTCATCTGTTCGCGCATGGCGGCGGCCCCCGGAAAGCCGTTAAAGTACCATGTCAGGTGCTTGCGCATTTCGACCATCCCGTGATTGCCTTTGTATTTAACCATCAAATGGGCGTGTTCCAGGGCCGTCTCGATAACTTCCGAAAGCGGTGGGCGTCCGGTCCGGTCCCGCTCGAAAATCCAGGGATTACCCATCGCGCCCCGGGCCACCCAGATACCCTGCACGCCGGTTTCCTCGCGCAGTCGCCGGATAGCTTCCCGGTCGGTAATGTCGCCGCTGCCGCCTACCGGCACCTCGACGCTCTCGACAATCCGGCGGGTAATCGTCCAGTCGGCGCTGCCTTTGTAAGCCTGTTCTTTGGTGCGCGGGTGAATTGCCAGGGCGGCGGCCCCGGCGTTCTGCATCCTGATAGCGAACTGGGGCTGGACAATCTCGCTATCGAAAAAGCCCGAACGCATTTTAACCGACACCGGGATATTGACGGCGTTCGCCATCGCCTCGATAATCCGGGCCGCTGTATCGGCGTCTTTAAGCAGGGACGACCCGCAGGCGTTGCCCACGATTTTCTTTTCGGGACAGCCCATGTTTACGTCCACGCCATCGAAGCCCATTTCCTGGATAACACGGGCCGCCTCGGCCATGGTTTTCTCGTCGCCGCCCATAATCTGGCCGATGATGGGCCGCTCCCATTCCTCGTAATGCAAAAAGGCTTCATTTTTGGCCGGGGCGTTCAGCATCATATTGGCGCTTGCCATTTCCGTAAAGACGACGTCGGCTCCGTGCTGCTTGCAAATCTGGCGGAAGGCCGTATCGGTGACGCCCGCCATTGGTGAAAGGCACTCATAGCCTTCGGGGAGGTCGCTCCACGAAAATTTCTTCTTTTGGTCCACCGGTTTAACCCGGTCAGTCAACTTCTCACTCATCATTACTCCCATAAAATTTGTCCCGGCCTCCTATTGTAACATATTCCGGTCAGACATTTAGGGGGGTTTTTAAAGAAATTAGCTCTCAAACTTTAGTTAAAAGGTAAGACAGCCGGACACAAAGCATACCAGAAGATTAGTAACATGTTAAGTAACTGCGAGATTAAGCCGCAAACCTCTTTTCAGCCTAGAAAAAGCTGTTATAATAAACTCAGAACAAAAATTCATTTTCTTGAGAGAAAATACTTAATTTGTCGAAATAGCAGTCCAATCAATTTGTAGTACAGATACGGTGTGAAAATAGTCTTGACGAGAAATAACAAATTCCTCGCGGTTGGGGTTATGGCCCTGGCTTTTCTTGTTGTATTAAATTTGCTCTTTGCTCAAAAAAAAAATGACAATGTCTTGATTTCAACGGCGAAAGCCAGTGACCACCAGGTGGCTTCTGTCGAAGTAATCGGCGCAACCGCTGCCGCTGAAGCCCCTACAGAACCCGGCGCGACCCCGGTGGCTCCCACGGCTCCTGAAACCGCTGCGGCGGAACCTGGCAAGCCGGTTTTCCCGGCTGTCTGGCAGCGCGATAAAGCCCAGTACAACAGTGAAGCCGAATGGCAGACCTGGTCGCCCAGCGCCTGTTCAGCAGCCTCCCTTTCGTCAGTATTAATCGGTTACGGCCACCCGGTCAGGATTACCGATGTCCTCTACCAGTTCCAGCAGGAAAAAGCTATCAAGTCGAGCGTGGGCCTTTTCAAATACGATGTCTTTAATAACATCGCTTCCCAGTACGGCTTGAAGGTAATCTATAGCGAGGATAAAGACCTTGACGCTCACTTTGGCCGCGTCCTGGGCTACCTTAAACAGGGCTACCCGGTTATCCTGAACGTGCTGGACCCGGTATACTTCCCAAGCGGTCACTTTATCGTCGCTACCGGCCTCAACCAGGATGGTACGGTTGCTATTATGAATCCCGATCCGACCGGCGGCCAGCAGGTGAACCAGGACTGGACCCAGGACAGCCTAAGGCTCTACTTTAGCCGGATGAAACGCAGCGCGGCTGTTTTACCTTAATAGTAGCCAGTAAAATACTAGTCAGTACCCGGTGGTCAGTAATTAGTAATTAAAAAGCGAGGCCGAGCCTCGCTTTTTAATTACCCTTTTAAGTTGTCAAAAAAATGGTCCCGAAGTTCAAAATTCAAGGTTCAAAGTTTAACGCCCCAGACGATATAGACGGGGTCTTTGGCGGCATATAAAGTGGCAAAGATGCTGGCGCTGTGGTGGCGGGTGTCTATGTCGGTAAAGACCCGGGGCGGGGCAAAAGCGCCGCTATCCTCGAAATATTGCCGGACTAACTCTACCCTCCCTGGCTCGTCCAGGCTACGCCACAGGGCGACCGCTTTAGTTGGGAACATCCGGTTCGAGAAAGAAACAATATAAATCCCGCCCGGTTTAAGCACCCGACCCACCTCTTTAAAAACAGCCAGCGGACGGCTCAGGTACTGAACCGATACCGTTGTCAGGGCCGCGTCAAAGTGGTTGTCCTCGAAAGGCAGGGCCGGATTGCGGTTCAAGTCCTGCACGAAATATTGGTTTAGCTGGTCGTTAGCCTGCAACTCAATCTCGTTCATGCCGTGCCCAACCACGAAACCTGGATTATATTCGGCGGGCAAATGGCTTTTGAAGCTGCTCATCAGGTCGAGAATGACCCCATCAGGCGGCAATTTCTCGGCGAAGAATTTGCCCAGGGTGGCAATAAAATGGTCGTCCACGTGGACTACCAGGCGAGGTTCGAGGTAAAACCGGCTGTCGGTGCTTTCATCCACCCGCTGCCAGTTGGCGGGTTGGGCCAGGTTAAAGTGAAGCGGTTTGCCGGGATGGTTCATTTTTAATTACTCCTGTGCTTAGGCTTAAATCCCATTTTCTTATTTTATGCTTCTTATTATACCAAGAACGGATAAAGAGTAGAGATTAGTGACGCCCGCCCATGTCACTTCAAATGGCCTGAATAGTAACAGCGAGAGTTGCAAAGCTGCTGAACAGCCTAACGCACTACTCCCTAAACCCTGATATTTTGCTAATCATCCCGACAAGTAGTATTCTCTGCAAGTATTAACAAAAACTACTAAATATCAGGTGCAACTTAAATACGCTAAAGAGGCTTTCTGATTACACCTGATTAATCAGGGCAGACCCTCGGCTCACAAAGCTACCCGTACCCGCATCTTGCTCAAGCCCAAAAAGGGTTTAACGATAAGCGAAAAGCCTGGATTGGGTACTAGAAGCATGGACTACCGATGAGTACCGTTGAAATAAGACCGGCCACAAAAAGTCTACCCATTTCCCTGAAAGCCAGGCGGAAACGCATTGTTGGCCTTTTTCGCTACCTGCTGATTGATATTCTCAAAGAGCAGGCTCAGGGCAAAATCCTCGGTAAAAAATTTATCGAGAAGCGTTCTGAAGTCCGCAACCGCAAGCGGGCCCAGCGTTTTGTCGCGACCTCCCTCGAATTGGGCGGCGTCCTGATAAAACTGGGCCAATATCTCAGCACACGCTTTGACCTGCTGCCCGAAGTCTGGCTGGAAGAACTTAGCCGCCTGCAAGATTCGGTCTTGCCGGTAGATTTTAGCCTGCTTAAGCCGATTATCGAGGAAGATTTTGGCGGAACCATCGAAACTCTTTTCCTGGAGTTCAACCCGCAACCGCTGGCCTCGGCCTCGCTGGGCCAGGTCCACGAAGCCCGCCTGTTAGATGGCTCCCGCGTTGCGGTCAAGGTCCGGCGGCCCGGTATCGAGGTTATTATCGAAGCCGATCTCGAAGCCCTCAACCGGGTAATAAACTTTTTGCAAAAGCGCACCGACCTGGGCAAACTGGCCGACTTAAAGGGAATTGCCCACGAATTCGAGGTTACGCTGCGCCGTGAGCTTGATTACATTAAAGAGGCCGAAAGCGCCCGGCGTTTCAAGAATAACCTTAAAAAGCTCAAATATGTCTATGTCCCGGTCGTCTACGGGCAGCGTTCCAGCGGCCGCGTCCTTACGACCGAATTTATTGACGGTTACAAAGTCACCAATTACCGGGCGATTGAAGCCGCCGGGCTAGACCGCCACAAGGTCGCCCGCGTCCTGGCAAATTGCTACTTGAACCAGGCTTTGATTGACGGTTTCTTTCACGCCGACCCCCATCCCGGCAATATCTTCGTGCGGTCTGGCCCTTACGGTTTACAGGTGGTCTTTATTGATTTCGGGATGGTCGGGGAAATTACCAGCGAGATGCGTTTCCAGGTGCGCCGCCTGGTTTTTGCGGTCCTCAACCGGGATGTCGAGGCGATTATCGCCTCTTTTAAAACGCTTGGTTTTATCAGGCGCGAGGAAGACGTGGACAAAGTCCGGCTTGGCATCAACTATTTTCTGGACAAGTTTATGGGCCTCAGCCTGGGCCAGCTAAAAGCCCTCGACCGCCGCAAGCTGTTCGATGAAATCAGCTACATAATCTATAACACCCCGATTTATGTCCCCAGCGATTTCTCGTTTATGAGCCGCGCCTTTGAAACGCTGTTGGGCCTCTGCACGGGGCTGAGTCCCGCTCTAAACTTTACCGCCGAAGCCCGCCCTTTCATGCAGCGCCTCATGGCCGAGGAACTCGGTATTCCTGATTTCCCGCCGGAATTGGCCGGATTGATCCATTTGCTGGGAGAGTTGCCGGGGGCGGACACGGTCCAGGCCTTCTTAAAATCGCCTACCGGCGAACAGTTGCGCCAGAATGCCCTGCAACTGGTCTCGTTGCCGGTCAAGCTAAATCACAGCCTGGACAAGTTGGAAACGGGCCGCTTGCAGGTGCAAATACAATCCGGCGAATTAAAGACCTCCGCCGACCGGATTCAGAAGGCCTACGAACGCCTCCTGACGGCAATTCTGGTAGGTAGTTTCCTCATCTCCGGGGTTATCCTGACGACCGCTTCGGCGCCTTTTTGGGCCACTATATTTTGCCTGCTGGCGGCGATTTTATTAAGTATCAGGTTTTTTAGACTTTAAAATTGGCATAAATGGCATAAAAAAAGACCGGATGTCCTTGAACACCGGTCTTTTTTTGCGGGTTTGACTATATTTTCAAGCGTCCGGGCGCGCGGGGCCGGGACATTAGCGCGAATACCGTAAACAGGACGGTCGCTATCAGCAAGACTATCTCAATCAGCCGCATATCCGGGCCGCTGCTCTGGAGGCCGGACGGGGCCGTAGAGGTTGCGCTGGCCGCTGGTTGGGCCGTAGAACTGGCCGTCTGGGTGCCGGTGGTGGTCGGGTTCGGGGCCGAAAGGCCGCTAACCCCGCCGTTACCGCTGCCGGTCGAAGAAGCCAACGTGCCAACCGGTTCAAGCGTCGCGGTGGGGTCGGCGGTGGCGATGGCTACCTGCTTGGGTGGGGTTGCCGGGGTAAACGCGCCCGACAAATCCAGGGCGAACGCGAAAATGAGGAAAGCCGCCGCGATAGCCGCCGCGAATTCCGAGAAACGGTAGACGGGTGAGGGTTTCAAACGGCGAGCTTGCAGCGGGCTTATAGTGAAAGAACGCGGCGCGGCCTGTTCGGGAAGACGCTGTAATAAAGTGACAGTCTGGCGCATCCCCTCAAGGTCGGCCTGGCAAAGGCCGCACTCTTTAAGGTGCTGCTCTAAATTGACGCGCTCGGAAGGGCCGAGGGCATCTTCCTGGAAATCCAGGAGCAGCGGCAACCACTGGTCCCGGTGGGCTTCGCTCTCATCCCACTCTTTAATTAGTCTTGGCTTATTCACGATTTGCCAACCCTGCTCTAACTACAGAGCAGAATCCCCCATTAGCGTACAAATATAAGAAAAATGATTGCTTACAACCAATTGGCCGGTATTGCCGAAAAATAAACAGCAAAGCAAGCAATATGCTATGAAGCTTGCGGCCGTTCTTCTGTCTGATAGGAAGAACCTGGTGAGGGCCGAAAGTCTCCTGTATTATTGACGTAAGTCGCCCGGTAAAAGTTCCTTACTTTTGTGCAAATACTCTCGGATTTTCAATCTTCCCCGGCTTATCCGCGATTTAACGGTGCCGAGCGAGGCTCCGGTGATATACACGATTTCGTCGTAGCTCATTCCCTGGACGTCCGATAAAATAACAACAATGCGCTGCTCATCGGGCAAGCTCTGCAAAGCCTGCGCCAGTTCGCGGGCCAGTTCGCGCCGGGTCGCAAAATTCATGGGGTCGCTACCGGGGTCTTCCAGCAAACCCAGGTCAGCCCCGCCGACTTTTTCGGCTTCTTCAATCATTTCGTCGAGGGAAGTGGTGGGCCGCCGGTTCCGCGAGCGCAGGCGGTCGTAGCAGATATTACTGGCAATCCGCAACAGCCAGGATTTGAAGGAGCCGCCCCGGTACTGGGAAAGCGCCCGGTACGCCTGAAAAAAGGCATCCTGGGTAGCATCCGCCGCCGCTTCGGCGTCGTTAAGCATCCGGTAGGCCAGGTTATAGACTCGTTGCTCATGATTGGTAACGAGTTGGTTGAAGGCAGCCAGGTCGCCGCGTTGCGCGGCTGCCACCACTAAATCTTCCGGTTCTTGTTGCATTTAGGCTTAAAAAGCGGTTTCTTTCTCAGACCCGCCTAAACTTTGCGGGCCAGGGTCATAATTGACAAACCAAAGGGCAGTGAAAGATTACTCCGGGCCAGCAGGCTTGCTTCCAGGGCCATTATACCTTCCAGGGTCCGGTTAACCGGCCCAGGGGGCGGCAGCAGGTCGGAATGTACAGGTGTTGGGTCAGTGCTATCCCTGATGAGTTCGGGTCGGGCGGCCATTTTGCGGGCCTTTACCAGCCGCACCAGGGCCGCCGGTGGGAAAAGCAGGGTATTTAGATAGGTCTGGCGTTCTACGGTTAAACCGGCCTGCTTCAGGCGGTTTGCCACCATGGAAGCATTATAACGCCGTTGGCACCGGATAGCCAAATCGTGTTCACTGTACAAGAATTGATAGGCCGGTAAATTCAAGATGAAAAGGCCACCTCGCTTCAACACCCGCCCTACTTCATTAAAACCAGGCTGGTCATCCGGCAAGTTGTTAATTACATCGAAGGAAATTGCCAGGTCGAAAGTATCCGTGGCGAACGGGATAGCGGTTATCGAACCCTGCGCAAGCTTCCCGGTCAGGCCGCGCCTCCGGCTGAATTCCAGGGCTTCCCCGGCCAGGTCGAAACCAACCGCCGGGAAGGGTCGGACTTTGCCGCTAAAACCGTTCAGGAGGTTTTGCAGGTTGGCCCCGGTCCCACAACCGGCATCGAGGGCCAGCGGGTCGGGGTGTTTCGACCAGTCGAAATGGCGTTTGAGCAAGGAGACCATATTCCGGCGCATCCCCCGGTACCACCAGTGGCGGTCTTCCACCTCGAACATGACCCGGTATTCGTCCCGCATCATCTCGGTATGGGGATTGTGACCGCCCCCGCAAATCCCGGGGTGGGTATTCTCAACAGTATCGGGGACCAAATTGTTCTCCTTGCTTAAAAATATTTTCAAGAAATATAAATTATATCGGAGGATGCGTCAATTAAAACGGAGTGTGTGCAAAAGAAAGCAGCCCTATCAGGTAGAAAAGGGCTGCTTTAAGAAGCAATTATATGGATTTCTTGGTCTTTTCCGGCGTGGGCGTGCCGGTAGGTTTATCGGTCAGAGCAGAACTCGTTGGTTTATCGGTTTTTGGCTGGTTGCTTTTGTTGCCGTTATTGTTGCCATCATCACCGTTGTTGCCGCTGTTGCCTGGGGCTGTGGCACTCGGTGGGATAGGCGTGACGGTCAGCGCCGGGGTAGGCGTCGGTACGACCACAGCCGTGGGAGTAGCGGTCGGTGGGACAGGCGTAGCGGTCGGGGTGGGCCGTGCCGATTGAGTCGGCGGGTTTTTAGGATGCCCGTTGTTTTGCTGGCTGGCAGTTCCGGTACTCTGTGGGTTAGGGGTTGCGTAGGAATTGCCGGTGTTTTTGTCCGAGCCGGTATCATTATTATGGGTCTGGTCGCCGCTGTCACTATCGTCACTTTTACCGGATACGACCTGCGTTGGGGCAGGGGATGGTTCATTCGATAACACAATATTAGAGCCTCTATCACTGGCGGCAGATGTCGGAGTCGGCGTACTTATTGGTAGCGGTTCCAGGGTCGTGCCGGGCGTAGCGGGAATAACCACGATTGTAGTTGAAATATCGGTGGTTGGACTTAGGGTGACAGTTTGAGTGATTGCGGGAGTAACACTCAAGCCCGGCTTGGAAGGGCCTGTAACCGGCGGGTTAAGGGTTGTAGTTGCGGAAATAGCGGTCGTGACCGAGACCCCTGGCGAAGCCGTGCCAGGGGTGGCAGACGGCGTCAGGATACCCTTGATAGGCGTTCCGGGAGTAGTAGCAGGCGCCGGGCTACTCTGGGGCAGCGCCTGGTAGACATCAAGTTGCTGCACCAGATTATTAACTTCCACGGTGGCCTGACTCGCCCCGGTCGCATTTACGGTGGAAAGCTGGCCGGCTAGCTGGGTCAGGCGGGTTCGCTGGGCTTTTATCTGGTTAGCCTGTTCGGGAGAAAGCGCCGCTTTATCATTCGTGAAAGCCTTTTGAAGGGTTTGCTGGTAATCGCTTGCCACGTCCGCAAAATATTGCAGCTTATTGTTTTTGACCAACCATTCCAGCTCCTCAGAACGGTGACTGCAATACGACAGCGCGAATTCTCTTTTATCCTGCGGTGAGAAGGCCACAATCTGCCGGGCGTTGTCCAACAAGAGCTTGGTGCTATAGAAGAAGTCGCCCGGTTCGGCGGCGTTGGCGACTCCTACCAGGCTGCTCAGCGAAAGCGCCACGATAAGCGCTATAGCCGCGGCCCAGGCCAGCGGTTTACGCCAGGTCATCCGGGCCGGTTTTCGGGGCGGAAGAATGCCAGGTTCCTTTACAGTGCCGGGTACAGGAATACTCTTTTCTTCTGAAGTGGGCCGGGTGCGCGTTGAAATGCTCGGCTTTGCTGCCTCGTCGTGATTTGTTTCGTTGCCTGCTAACGGCAAAATCTCCACAAGAGTCAGGTCGGGTAGGATCTGCGACCACATTTTATTGAGGTTCGGGGCGGGCAGTTCGGCCTTAAAATATTTTCCGGCATCTTCGAGGTCGAGAATTAAAGCCACTTCGCTCTTGATTTCAGGCCAGGCTGTGCCAAAGCGAGATGCACCCGTTTCGAGGCTTATCTCACCCTGTCTAACTGCCAGTACGGCTTCTTCAACTAGCTGGCTAGTTGATTTCTCCAAAGATGTCCTCCCGTTTTAAGTATTTGCGTAATGATTCGTGCGCCCTGAACAGGATGCCCCGGATTGTAACTTCCGGCTTTCCCATCAGTTGCCCTATTTCGGCGTGCCCCAGTTCTTCAACGTACCTGAAAAAGATGACCTGTTGCTGGTCGGCGGGCAGGGTTAAGACGGCTTGTCTTAGTTCTTCATACTCTGCCAGTTTGTCAGTTCGTTCGTCAGGACTATTATAGCGGCTGTTATCAACCAGCTCACGCGCCGAATCTATGGAGGTAAAAGCAGTATTCTGGACCTTGCTTTTTGCATAGTTGATAACCTGGTTATGCGCGATGGTATAAAGCCAGGCTAAAAAAGGCGCTTCCTGCTGTTTGTAACGTGCAATCGCTTTCCAGGCGTTTAAAAAGACCTGTGCCGTCAGGTCTTCGGCTTCGGCAGGGGTACGGACCCGGTAAGCGATATAGCGAAAGACCCGCTCGGCATTCTTCTGGTAAAGTACGCCGAACGCCTCAACATCCCCCCCACAAGCAGCCGTCACCAACCGCATTTCTTCATCTAAAGGGTAGTTTTTATTAAGGCCAGAAAGGTCTGGAGAGTTACTATTCATCGCGAATTAGTAACCTTTTTTGTTATTACAATAATATATAACAATGCCAAGTTATTTTCGTTAGACTAATTGTTGAAAAGGCCTGTTCTGGCCCGAAATCCACACTTTGGAGTGATAAAAGGCAAAAAGTCTTCACCAGTAGACTAAATCCGGTAATATCCGGCTTTTTCGTTCAAATCCAACACCTAAAATAGCTTAATCAAACTACATTATAAACTTATTACAAGAATTTATCTATCCCCAAACTTTTTATTTTCAAAAAGGAGAAATATAAAACTAAACTCGTTCCTATTGTAAAGAGGGAACGAGTTTAATCCAAAAATTAACTAACTCCGGCGGCGGGTGTTTGAGAAAACCGACCGGGTGCTGCGGCTGGGTGCCAGCACAAGGTAGAGCAACTGAATGATACCGTAAGTTAGAATAGCGTACATTGCCATCGCCAGCAAAGTTGAAACCTCGATAACGTTTCCGCGCTGCAAACTCTGGTCATTGAAAATGCCGTTGAAGGGACTGACGAACACTCCTGTGAAATTATAGATAAAGTTTACCAGGCCGTTGTTTGGGTCGGCCCCGATGATACGGAACAGGAACCGCAGGGCCAGCAGCACTTCCAGAAAGCCCATTATGAAATAAATGATGCGGGCGGTGCGGTCCAGGACGTTCATCCGGCGCTGGTAGGGGTCGTCAAAGATTTGTTCCTCGCGTTGGACGAGGTTTCCGCTGGCGTCATAAAAACCTTGCCGGACATTTTCGAGCCGCATATCGCCGACCTGCGAATAGCTGCGCTGGGTATCCACCGCCGGGACCGGCTCGACCGCCACAACCGGTTGGGCCGCTACTACGGGTTGCGCCTGGACAACCGGTTGCACGGCTGGCACAGCCTGCACGAGCGGGTGCGCCACAGGCTGGGGCATTACGGTCTGCACGACCGGTTGTCCAACTACCGGCTGCCCTACCACAGGTTGGACTCCGGCTACCGGCTGCTGTAGCACCGGTTGGACAGGCTGCACAACCTGGGGAATCGGTTCGTAAGCTACTTCTTCCCGGACGACCCGGCGACGTGGTTCTAAAGGCGCATCCATTTAGTTAAACCCTCCTTGAGTGGGCGGCTACGGCCCACATATTACGACCGGTGCCGTGGTTTTAAGCGTTATAGCATTTAACTGCTCAAAGCCGCGCTCCGGTTGTATATAGAATTTTCGTTTTCTCGGAAGTCTGTTTCCAGTCTTCAATCCCTGGTTATTGGGATAGGCCGGATTTTTACCGGCCAATTTAAGTCTCTGTTTGAGGATGATGCAAAAAGTGTGCCACTCGTAAAGGCGGGGCAAATCTTTAGATATGGGTATAAGTAGAAACAGGTATAAAAGGTTTCGGCGGTAATTTAGAGGGATTGGCGGCTGGCGAAACCGGTGTCCATGCTGTGCCAGTACCCGATACGGTCCTCGTCAATCATCCAGCATAAATTAATCAACCTGCCGTCGCGAATACTGGGAAAATCAACCAGGCCCATTTCGATGTCTTTGAGTTCGCAGCCAATTTCTTTCAGCCGGTTAAACCCGGCCTGGACCGCTTTCATGTGGTCTATAATCTGGGTCGCCAGGACTTCACGTTTCATGTCGTAGCCGTTCCCGCGAGCGCGAGCAGTATCGAGTTGCTCGTAGCCTTCTCGGCCTTCATCCGCCCGGTGCTTATCTGCCTGAATTTGCCGGACAATTTCGCGCACCTGTCCCATTAGCGACGAGGCTTCTTCGAGGGTAAATACTTTTGGTGGGGCCATGGGACGGTTTCCTTTCTTTGTCGGATAAATTTTTGCTTAAAGGCATTATAGCACGGGAAAAACCTAATTTTACCTCCTAACTTTAGTGTAATATAATTAAAGCTGTATCGGTTGAATGGTTCTAAAAACGGCAAAGCGCCCGAAGTTACGACTTTTGAGTCGACCGAGAGGCTGGGCGCGTGTTCTAAAAAGGTAAAGAAAAGATGCGAATTGCGCTGGATGCGATGGGCGGGGATGATGCCCCGGTATCGCCGGTAGCCGGGGCGGTGCTGGCTGCCCGCCAGTATGCCGACCGGGATTTAACGATTGTGCTGGTTGGTAAAGAGGATGTAGTCCGGGCCGAGCTTGCCAGGCACGATTTATCGGGCGGCCTGGAAAAACGCCTGCCCATTGTCAACGCTACTGAGGTAGTCGAGATGTCCGAACACCCGGCCCAGGCGGTCCGCCGCAAAAAGGACTCCTCGGTCGTGGTCGGGCTTAATCTTGTGAAAAAAGGCGAGGCCGAGGCGTTTGTTTCGGCGGGGCATAGCGGCGCGACCATGGCGGCAGCGACCCTGAGTGCGCCCGGTCGTATCCGGGGCGTGGAGCGTCCGGCCCTGGCGACGGTTTTCCCGGCCCGGACCGGCCCTATCCTGCTCCTGGACGTAGGCGCGAATACCGAGGTTAAGCCGGAATACCTGGTCCAGTTCGCCCAGATGGGGACGGTTTACGCCCGCAAAGTCCTCAAAAAGAATAACCCGAAGGTCGGCCTTTTAAGCAACGGCGAGGAAGATAACAAGGGCAGCATCCTGACCCAGGAAGCCTTCCAGTTGCTCAAGACTGCGCCCGGCATCAATTTCGGCGGGAACGTCGAGGGTAAAGACGTGCCGTCCGGCGACTTTGACGTGGTTGTGACTGACGGGTTTACCGGCAACATTCTGATTAAGACGACCGAAGGGGTAGCCTCGCTGCTGCTTAAAATCATCCGGGAAGAACTGACCTCGAACCTGGTCAATAAACTGGCGGCGGCTGTCCTCAAACCGGCCTTCAACCGGGTCCGGGCGCGGATGGACTACGAAAAGTACGGCGGCGCGCCGCTCCTGGGTGTAAACGGCATCGTGATTATCACGCACGGCCGCATGACTGCCGAGGGTGTCAAGCACGCAATCCGGGTCGCCGGGGAAACTTACCAGAACGGCACCGTCGAGGCTATCCGCGAGATTTTCGCCAAAGCAGACCCCCGCCCGGTCGAGAGCGTCTCCTAGCTCTGTTTCTAGCCTATTCCTGGCCCTGCCTATGAAAAGGGGCGGGGAACTTTTGAGGCGTATGAAATAAAAAGGCCGGAAAGCTCTGAGGTTTTCCGGCCCTTTTATTTGTCCTATTGCTGGTTGGCAAACTGGCGAGTCTGCTCGACCGGGGCGGAGACCGGCGGGTTAAAGCGAAGGGTGTGTTCCTCATCATCCTCGGCGGCGGAAGGCAGGCCGGGCGCTTCATAATCGTCGGGCCGGACTTGCAGGTTGAAGACGGCCCGGCCCACGAAGATAGTATCGCGCTGCCGCAAGGTGTAGGGCGTGCCGCTTTTGATTTCGGTGTTATTGACGGTTACGCCGTTGGTGCTGCCCAGGTCCATAATCGAAATTTCCCCGGTTCTTTCGTTGAAGCGCAGCAGGGCGTGATAGCGCGAAACAGCCACTTCGTTGACCACAATGTCGTTGTCCGGGTTGCGCCCCATCGAAGTCTGGCCGTGTTTGATGACAACTTTCGCGCCAATATCGCTGCCTCTTTGCACTACTAAAAAGCTTTTGGGCATTCTCATCTCCTTTGTAAGTTTTACGGTAGTCAGAACTTCAGGGCTGCCGAGAAGTGAAATTGAATCTGCCGCAAGGCCAGCCAGATAAGCGCGCCTAACGGTACCAGCGACACCAGGACGGTTGGCACGGCTTCGGTAAAAGCCACCACCACCGTTATGCCCGCCCCCAGCACAAAGTTAAGGCAGGCCAGGACGAACAGGGCGATGGCGCGGGGCTTTCGCGGGATAATGAAAGCCAGGATAATCCCGATTAGTAGCAAACCCACGATTATGCCCAGCAGGTCCGATGTGAAAAGAATCCACAAAACGACCAGTAGGGCTATCTGACCATAGACTAGCGTTCCAAAAATAATCAAAAACCATTCCACCGGGCCGGTAGCTTGCGAGGTGGCGGCGTTGGCGCTGCTTGAGCCGAAATTTCCGAATAGTTTGTTGAGATAGGTCGTTCCGGCATCGCTGGAGGCCTCCGCTCCGGCCTGGTTAGCCTGGCTGACGCTGGCAAGCGGCGCGAATGCCGGGGTTTCCGCCCTGGCCGGGGCCGAGGCCGCGATTTGCAAAAGTAAAACCAGGGACAGACTTAAAAATGCGATAAAACGAAATGGGTGTCGGGACAAAAGTGTTTAACCTTTCAAGTTTTGTAAGGCTTGCAGGACTGCTTTAGCCTGCGCGTTGTTCGGGTCGAGTTCCAGGGCTTTGTTTACAGCGGTAAGACCCTTATCTTTTTCTTTAAGTTGCAGATAATTGTAGGCTAATACGGTATAGTAGTTGGCCGAGTCGTTACGCAGCGAAACTGCTTTTTCCAGGGGTACAACCGCGTCGGTATACCTTTTCAGGAGCGATAGGGCGTAACCCTGGTTAAAATAAGCGTCGGCGTAAGAGGTGTCGAGCACGATAGCCTGGGTAGCCTGGTCCACGGCCTGGTTTAACAAAAGGGTCTGGACGCTCGTATTGTTTTTGTTGTCCGCGCTGAGCGCCCGGTCAATATAGGTAAAGGCCAGGCCGTTATAGGCCGTCGAGTTTTTAATGTCGAGTTTGATAGCCTTTTTAAGCTCGTTTTCAGCGTCGGTGGACTGTCCCAGGTCGTTGTAAGCGTAGCCGAGATAGACGTGGCCGTAGACCGCGTAATCGAAGACCGCGATAGCCTTCTGGCACTCGTCGACGGCTGTTTTGCTGTCACCGGCTAGATAGGCAATTTCACATTTACCGGCGTGGGCGGTCGAGAAATCCGGGTCAATTTTAAGCGCCTGGTCGTACCAGTTACCGGCCTCGGCAGTATCGCCGTCACGCAGGAAGTGGTAGCCTTTATCGCTGTACAGGCTGGCAAGGTTGGGGTACTTTTTAATCAGCTTATCCAGGTAAGGCAGCGCCGTGCTAAATTCGTTAGTCTGGACGTAACTGGCCCATTTGCCGTAATTTCCCAAAAGGCTGTCCGGGTCAATTTTAAGAGCCGCTTCAGCCTTATTTTTGGCCTGTTTGGGGTCGGTTCGCAAGAGGGTCACGGCTTGCGCTCCCAGGACTTCGGCTGAATTTGGGTCGCTATCGCGAGCTTTCGTGATGGCCCCGGCGGCATCGTTGTCATCGAAAGTGGCGGTATAGGCCAGGGCCAGGTAAGCGTTGCTGATAGCGTCGTTCTGGTTGAGAGAAATAGCCTTTTTAAGATAGTCTACCCCACCGTTGCCGCGCTGATACCAGTAATAGGCTTTGCCCAGTTCGCGCTGAGTGACCCAGCTATTCGGGTTTTTGTCGGCCAGGGCTTTTAGGCTCGTAATACCCGCCGCCAGGTTGCCGTCCGGTTTGTAAATAGCGTTCGAGATTTCCATCGCCTGGGTGGAAGCCGGGTCGGCGGGTCCGGCGGGCGTGGTGGGCGCGGCGGTCGTCACGGCGGCCGTTGTAACAGGTGCAGTAGTAATGGCGGCGGTTGTCGCGGGAGCGCTGGTGGCGGCAGCAGTGGTTGCGGCAGCCGTTGTAGCGGCCCCGGTCGTCGCGGGGGACGAGGTCGCCGTAGCCGCCAGGTTAGCCTCAGGCGTGGAAGTTGGTTTGGCGCCGCCGGGCAGCACGACCAGCAGAATAACCGCCGCGATGATTGCTACGACGATAATACCCGTTATCAGGCCAATCAGCATAGCGGGCGATTTTTTGGCCGGGCTAGCCGCCGGGGCCGGTTGGTTATAGTTTGGACCCTGAAGTGGGTCGGGCCGGGTTGCTGGACCGGGCATAAAAGGCTGGTTGGCGGTCGGGTTCTGGGGGACGAACGCGCCCTGCTTGGTGGGATTCTTGTATGGCCCTACCGGCATTGAGCGGGTCAGCGCGTCCCCGCTTTGCGGCGCGACCGGCGGGCGGAAAAGGGTCTGCTGCCCGGTGTATTGCAAGCCCTTCTCCTGGTACTGCCTGACCCTGGCTGCCACGTCTTTATAACTTGGTTCGCGTTTGTAGAGGTCGCTAAAGGTTTCAAAAGCGGCCTGGGCATTGCCCTGTTCTTCCTGCAAAACGGCGTAATCGTAAGCCTGGGCGCTGGAAATAACCGGTTGGCTTGAACTAAAGCGGCCTGTCGGCGGGGTCGTGGGCGGCGCCGCCCCGGGCCCGTTAGCCTGGTTCAAGCCCTGGGCTGGCGGGTTGTTGTTCGGCAGGCTGTTGGTGCTAGGCCCGGTCAGGCCGTTCGGGTAGGCCTGCACCTGGGTGCCGGTGCCGCTCCCGGTAAGCGGGCCGGTGCCGCTGGCCGAGCGGCCCTGTGTACCCATGCTGGCGTACGCGGCTTGCTCGAAAGCCTCCGAAAACTGGCCCGCGCTGTCGTAGCGTTCCTGGGGATATTTTGCCAGGGCTTTGTTCAGCACGTTCACAATTTCTTGCGAAAGGTTCGGGTTGAAAGTGCGCGGGTCGGGCAGCGGCTTATTGACATGGCCCATCATCACGGCCAGGGGCGTGTCGGCTTTATAAGGCGTTACCCCGGCCAGCATTTCGTAAAGGACTATTCCCAGCGAATATTCGTCGCTGCGCCCGTCAAGCGGTTCCCCGGCGGCCTGTTCGGGACTCATGTATTCCGGAGTGCCGATGCCGACGCCGGTCTGGGTGATATTGGTGCTTTCCAGCAGTTTGACGATACCGAAGTCGCCCAGGACCGCTCTATCGCCGCTTCGCACCTGGGTATCCATCAAAATGTTGGTGGGCTTGATGTCGCGGTGGACCATGCCCTGGGCGTGGGCATAATCGAGCGCGTCGGCAATCTGGTGAATAATCCGGGCGGTCCTTTTCAGGTCCATCGGTTTGCGCATGTACTCGCGCAGGGTGCCGCCATCGAGTAATTCCGTCACGATGTAGGGCTGCCCTTTGTCCTGGCCGTACTCGTAGATAGCGAGAATGTTGGGGTGGCGCAGCCGGGCAATCGAGCGCGCTTCCTGGTTAAACCGCTTCGTAAAGGTTTCATCGGCGCTAAACTGCGCTGCCATGACTTTGATGGCGACTTCCCGGTCCAGGCTGGGCTGGTAAGCCCGCCAGACCGCCGCCATGCCGCCTTTGCCCAGGATGCTGCGTAATTCGTATTGCCCGATAGTGTTGCTAGTTTCTTCAGCCATAATCAATTCTCGCGATGTAGTTGGTCTATTTTAGCGTGTAAACCGGCGATCTTTACGCAACTGGAAAAGTATAATCAGCCCAAACCCGACCAGGATAAAGATTAGCAAGATGCCCCATTGTAAATAAACATCAAGGGTAAATTCCTGGTTTCGCTTGGGAATAAGATACCAGTCAAAGGTTTTTTGGTCAAAAAATACGCTGCCGGGAAAGAGGGCTTCGATACGGTCAGCCTGGTCCGGCGGCGGGCCGTTAAAGCGGACGCGGGTGCTGGGAATTGTATCCAGCCCCAGGAGCCGGCCGGTAATCTGGTAGCCCCACTTGCTGACCATTATATTTGAAAGCCAGTCGCCAACCGCGCCCATGCGTTCGAGCGCGACGACGGCCCCGCTAAAAATAATCTGCGGAATGAGCAGCACCGGCACGAAACTGGTCGCCCGGTCGCTGTTCGAGGTCATGGCGCTGATTAACAGGCCCATCGTAACCCCGCCGAGGGCCGTAAGGACCAGCGTCAAATAAAGATAGCCGAGGCTTTCCAGCGAAGGCGCGCCCAGGCCGACCCCGGCCCAGACGATGCCGACCAGTAGCGCGATTTGCAGCAACACCAGGCCGGTCTGGACCGTTAGCTTGGACAAAATATACGCGCCGAGCCGCAGCCCGATACGCCGTTCCCGCCGGTAGATGGCCGCTTCCTTGACGATTTCGCGGGCGGCGTTGCTGGTGCCTAGCCAGACCGCCACGATAACCATCAAAAAGACCAGCGTCTTGGCCGAGCCGTAATCACCGCCAGGCCGGGCGAAATCGCCGCGATTAAAGACCAGCGTCAGCATCAGGGCGATAATCGGCGACTGCAACAGCAAAATCAACAGGTTCTTGCGGTCCCTGGTTAGAATTTCAAAGTAACGCCGGACCAGCAGCGCGAACTGGCGCGGCCCCGATAGCACTCGCCGGGGCTGGCGGAAGACTACCGGCGGCGCGGGCATGGGGGGTTCCGGGTGGAAACCGTTCTCGGGCGGTAACGCGCCGTAACGGCTGGCCTCCTGCGAGATTGCCTGCAAGCGCGACTCGATATTGCGGCGGTGGTAAGGCGAATCCAGGAAGCGCAAGGCCCATTCCTGGGGTGTGGCTTCGTGTTCAAGCTTGACATAAATCTCGGAGAAGCGGCTGACCCCGAAGTAGTCAAAAGCCTCGCGGGGCGAGCCATAAAAGGTCATAAAACCGCCCCGCGCCAGGAAAAGCACCTTATCGCACAGTTCGACGTTCTGGGTGGCGTGGGTAATCAGGACAACGGTCCGGCCCTGGTCGGCCAGTTTACGCATAAACTGCATCATGCGCTCTTCCAGGCCGGGGTCGAGGCCGCTGGTCGGCTCATCCAGGAAGAAAAGGCTTGGCTTGGAAAGAAGTTCCGAGCCGATGCTAACCCGCTTGCGCTGCCCGCCCGATAGCAGGTTAATCGGTGTATCCTGGCGCAATTCCAGGTCCAAATCGTCAATAACTTCGTCCAGGCGTTCCTGGATTTCGGTCTCGGTGGTGTCGTGGGGCAATCGCAAGCGGGCGGCGTAATAGAGGGCGTGCTTGACGGTTAGTTCGGTCGGGACAATATCATCCTGCGGCACGTACCCTATAGACGAGCGGTAAACGTCCATCTGGTTATAATAATCGGCCTTGTTATAAAGGACAGCCCCGCCGGTGGCCGGGCGTACCCCGCTGATAGCATCCATCAGGGTAGATTTACCCGACCCGCTGACCCCGACAATCGCCACGAACTCGCGGGGCAGGATGGTAAAGGTCATATTTTGTAAGAGCGTTACATCCTCCGCGACCTTCTTGGATAGGTTTAAAACGTCAATGCGGACGCTTTCGTCTTCCTGGCTGCGGTGCAGAAAGCCCTGCGCAAACATGAAACGGTACGGGCCGATATTTATAATATCGCCGTCGTTAAGCAGGACCGCCTGGATTCTCTGGCCGTTGACATAAGTGCCGTTGGTGCTGTTGAGGTCGGTAGCCCCAAAAGAGGCGTTATGGTTGGCGATTTGCAGGTGGCGGCGCGAGACCTGGGGGTTATCCAGCACCAGGTCGTTGGCGCCCTGTTCGCGCCCGAAGGAAGTCAAGGGCCGCTGCCGCAAATCAATGTGTTGCAGGTAATTTTCATCAATAATGACCGGTAGAGACGGCTGGTTGGCGCTGGCTAGAATCTGGCCGGCCGCCTGGGGATCCACCATAACCGTTGAAACAGAGTTTCCAGTGGCTGGGAGGCCGGGTGGCGGGGCGCCGCCTGCCTGGAAAGCCATGCGGATAAGGCCGATAGTGATTATATCGCCGGATTGTAGCTGGGCGCGTTGGACCTGCTGGTCGTTTACATAAAAGCCGTTGGCGCTCCCGGCGTCCACCGCCCAGAATACGCCGTTCTCCTGCACAATTTCCACGTGGCGGCGGCTGGTCCGGGAGTCTGAAATTACTATATCGTTGCTGGCGCTCCGCCCAATAGTTGTGACCCGGTTGGCAAGCAGGTATTCCCGCCCGACCTGTTCCCCGGTCAGCATCAGAAGGGTAGGTTTAGGGGGTGCTTCGCGTAATGGGGCGGTAGGGCCGGGCGGAATCCAGCCTCCCCTGTTCGGCAGGGGAGGGCTGGAGAAAGGTTGGGGACCGCCGCCCGGTTGTAGATGCTGGTGACTCAACTTGCTTCCTTCTAATTTGTTACGTTACCAGAATCCGGCCTGGCAGCTTATTACTGCGGTTTGTCATACCTGACAAACGAGGTAGGAGAATCGTCATCTTCATCAGACTTTTTCTTTTCGCCTTCTTTGCCGGGCTGGGGTTGGCCTGCTGAAGGCTGGCCTGCTGGGGGCTGACCCTGGCCGGGTTGGCTGCCTTGCTGGCCGTACCCTTGTTGTCCATACTGGCCGTAGCTCTGACCTTGTCCATACTGACCGTATTGTCCGGCGACCGGTTGGCCCTGGCCCTGACCATACTGGCCGTACCCCTGCTGGCCGTACTGACCATATTGACCGTAACCCTGTTGTGGATATTGGCCGTAACCCTGTTGTGGATATTGGCCGTAGCCCTGTCCGGTCTGCTGGCCCTGACCTTGCCCGTACTGACCGTAGCCCTGTCCGGGTTGGCCCTGGCCCTGGTCCTGGCCGGTCTGGCCTTGACCCTGGCCGGTCTGGCCTGCCGGGGGTTGTTGGGGTTGACTGTACTGGCCATATTGCCCGTATTGGCCGCTCTGCTGGCCCTGCCCGTACTGGCTGTAAGCCTGGTTCTGACCATAGCCCTGCTGGCCGTACTGACCGTACTGGTTCTGGCCGTATTGGCCGTACTGACCATACTGGTTGTTCTGGTCCTGGGGTTGGCCGTACTGGTTCTGGCCGTAGCCCTGCTGGCCCTGGCCCTGCCCCGTCTGGCCGCTTAGCTGGTTTTGACCCGCCTGGCCCTGGCTGTCCGGGGTTTCGCTGCCCTCCGAAGACGAACGGTTAAGGAAGGTTGTCTTCACATCTTCGTCGTTTTCGGACCCGGCAGCGGGCGTCGCGCCGGGAACCTGGTATGACCCGTAAGAGCCGTACTGGCCGTAACCGCCATACTGGGGCGTCCCGACCTGCGTTTCCGACGAGGAAGCGTCGGGCTGGCTCTGTAAATTCGACTTGAACTGGCTAAAAGAGTCGGCGGTCATCGTTTTTTCGTTGTCGCCGGTGCCCGCAGGCTGGTCGGCGGGTTGGCTTGAGCTTGAATAAGAATTACCGGTCTGGCGCAAGAGTTCGGCGTAATCGGTGCCAACCGCCATTGTTTTGGCGTTATCGTCTTCGGGGGTGGAGGCAGGCTGGTTGTAGCTGCCGTAGCCCTGCGAAGCCGGAGTTTCGGTCCTGGGCGCGGCTGGCGTTTCCGGCGTAGCCGGCGAAACCCCGGCGGCAGCCTGGGCGCGATACTGTTTAAGAATGTCGGCGTAATTGGTGCCGATTACGGTCGGGGCATCTCCGGGGTCGTAGGAGTCCTCGGCTTTAGAAGCTTCGAGCGGGGCGGCGGGTTCGGGGCGGCTGGCTTCCGGGGTTTCGCTGGCCGCAGCCTTATAAGCGCTGTTATTACCGACCAGGGTCGGCTGGGAATAGACCGAGTGTTCTTCCTGGTGCGCTGCCGGTTGGTTATAGTCCTGGCCGGAGTAAGGCTGGTTTGAGGCCTGGTTGTAGCCGTAATTTTGCTGGTCGGGCTGCTGCTGGTAACCGTATCCGCCCTGGTTTGAGGCCTGGTTCTGGTTGTAGTCGTAACTTTGCTGGCCGGGTTGGTTACCGGTGGAAGGAGTAAAGCCGTAGCCGCCGGTCATGGTCGGGGCGTTTTGGGCGGCCTCATCAAGCTGGGCGGATTCAGTTCCGGCCTCGGCCTTAAAGGCATCGGCGGTATAATCTCCGCTCAGGTCAGCCGAGCCGGTCCCGGCTTCTTCCAGGAAGCTTTTAGCCGTGTAGTCCGGGGCCAGTGCAGCGGATTCAGGCGCGGCGTCTTCCAAAAAGCTTTTGGCAAGGTATTTACTATCGAGTTCAGCTGATTCGGTCCCAGCATCCTCCATGAAACTGTTCGCCAGGTATTTACTGTCGAGTTCGGCTGATTCAGTCCCGGCCTCTTCTTGAAAAGCATCGGCGACAGCGGAAGGTGACCCTTCAGGAGCGGCATTTGGCTGGCCCGAGCCGTTTGGCGGCATCCCGGCAGCCTCTGCGCCGGTAACATCGGCCTTTCTGGCCGGGTCGGCGGTTATGGTCTCATCCAGGGTTCCGGCAACCTCATTGGAACCCACTGTTCCGGAGCCCGACATAGGGGCCGCCGCAGGTGAAACCATAGGCGCGACATCAGGTGCAGGCGTAGGCACGACCTCAGGAGAAGCAGCAAAGCCAGCCCCGGCATTTTCGGCGGGGGCAGCCTGAGACCTGTTATCGCCAGGAGTATTCACCGCTTCGGCGTAGTTGGGCTGCGCCGGTTGGTAAGACGAGACTGCGGGCTGCGGGCGGTTAAAGGTTGAAATAACCTGGGTCGCGCCCGTATCTTCGGCCTGAGCGGGCTGTTTGGCGGCAGCCTCGGCAGCGCGGGCGCTCAAGGCAGCGCCGCTCTGGTAGCTAAAAGTATACTGGCCGATTCGGACGACATCCCGGTGCTGCAAGGTATAGGGGTCACCGGGTTCAAGCGCGCTATCGCGAATTTGAACCGGATTTTCGCTGCCCAGGTCAATAATTGTAAAGTCGTCACCCTGTTTTTTTATAACCGAGTGATAGCGGGAAACGTAAGGGTCTTTGAGTTCAATATCATTATCGTTGCTGCGACCTATTGTCGTAGTTTCGTCGTTGAGGGTAATTCTTTTACCAATTTCCGGGCCGCGCTGTACAATCAGGTAACTGGGCATTGGCTTTGGTCCTCTCTTAAATTCTTTCTTTGCGTTTTATGGGTTGTAAAAGAAAGCGTTGAGACTATTCCTCCTCCCCGGCCCCCGCCATTAAAACAGGCACACTATGCGCTGACAGTGTGTTATTTCAGGGTGACTTTCTAAATCCGGGTGACTCCCAACTATTCAGTACTACTTTACCATATTATACAAGATTAGAACTATAAAATTCTTCACATAAATAAAACATGTTGACCGTAAAATGTAAACCACCTGCCCTGCCTCGAGGGGCCGCGCCTTAGTCAGACAAATTTTGACAACTTCTTATCTTACTTTCTATCTTACTTTCTATCTTACCTTTAACGTTGCCCGGTTTACTTTTAACGAGTGAGAAACCCTGACCTTTTGTACAGGTTAAAAGTAATTCACTTTGCTATAGGCTATTTATCTGTTTTGGGGTATAGTATTTCTTGATTAAATAGAAGGCTGGTCAACCCGGCCTTCTAGCAGGCTCGACCGGGCGAAAATTATCCCGGCGTTTGCGGCTGGCATTAATTTCAGTTTGGACCCAGGCTCGTTAAGCGGACTGGCAAAGGCATATATAAAATCAATTTTTAGACGACTTTCGCTTTGCACCTGATAAGCCTTCGGGATGTGAGGAAATCAAACTCAAAAAAAATCGGTTCAAGCGAAAGCCCTAATTTTAGAAGGATATTTAGAAAAAAAATAATGAACACCTCTGTTACCGGAACACCTCTCCAGACTTCGGAACCAAAAAAGGATAGGGTCTGGCTGGTGGTCGCCGGGTTAATGCTCACAACTTTCCTGGCGGCCCTGGATGGCAGCATCGTCAGTACGGCCATGCCCACCATCACCGGCCAACTGGGCGGATTTAACCTTTATAGCTGGGTATTTTCGATTTACCTGCTTACTTCGACCGTTACGGTCCCTATTTATGGCAAACTGGCCGACCTGTTTGGCCGCAAACGGGTCCTGCTGGTCGGCATTATTTTTTTCCTGGGGGGGTCGGCCCTGTGCGGCTATTCCCAGGACATGCTGCAACTGGTGATTTTCCGGGGCGTCCAGGGTATCGGCGGCGGGGCAATTTTGCCAATTGCGGTCACGATTCTAGGCGACCTTTTCCCCATCGAACAGCGGGCCAAAATCCAGGGTTTCACCGGCAGCGTGTGGGGCATCTCGGCGGTAGTCGGCCCGGCCCTGGGCGGCTTTATCGTGGATAACACTTCCTGGCGCTGGATTTTCTACCTGAACTTGCCGTTCGGTATCCTGGCCCTGCTGATGATTATCATTTTCTTTCAAGAACGGCTCAACACCCATAAGCACAAAATCGACTTTACCGGGGCTTTCACCCTGATGCTGGGTACAAGCGCCCTGCTCCTGGGTCTTACCTCCGGTGGGCGCGAGTGGCCCTGGTTGAGCGGCCCCGGTTTGCTGGTCTTTGGCGTCGCTATCGTGAGCCTGGCGGCCTTCTTTATGGTCGAGCGGGTGGCCGGTGAACCCATCCTGCCGTTGTCGCTCTTTCAAAACCGGCTCATCCTGGTTTCCGGGTTGGCCGCGCTCCTGGTCGGCGGGGTAATGATTGGCATCGTGACCTATGTGCCGCTTTTTGTCCAGGGCGTGCTTGGTAATTCGGCGACTATTGCCGGGGGGGTGCTGGCAACGATGTCTATCGGCTGGCCTATTGCCGGCTCTTTTGCCGGGCGGTTGATCCTGCGTTTGGGTTATCGCTACACCGCCTTGCTGGGCGGCGTCCTCCTGGTCGTCAGCGTCATAATGATGCTGGTGATAGACCGGCAGACTTCGCCGTTTTACATCGCCTTCTGCTCGTTGATTTCAGGGTTTGGGCTTGGTTTTTGCACTACTTCGTTTGTAGTGAGTATCCAGAACGAGGTGAACTGGGAACGCCGGGGCGTGGCGACAGCCTCGAACATGTTTTTAAGAAGCCTGGGCAGCACTATCTGGGTAGCCGGGTTGGGCAGTATCCTGAACAATATCCTGGTTTCGCAGACCGAGAAATTGACCGGGGGCACTCGCAACCCGCTTGACCTGGTGAACGCGGTTTTGAACCCGGTGGCGGGGCGGGCTATTGACCAGACCGCCCTGGCAGCGGTCCAGACCGGCCTTGAGCAAGCTTTTCACTGGGTAATCCTGGTGGAGCTTTTGAGCGCGGTCGTGGCCCTGGCCGTTATTTTCCAGATGCCTCGCTCAAAAGCGGTCAAAAAAGCCGCCGCGCAGGTCGAGGCAACGCCTAACCCGACCGGGCTGCCCGAATAACCTTAAAAAAGCAGGGCGTGACAGGTGTCGCGCCCTTTTATTATGCGTAATTTGTAATAAGTCCTGGCAAATCTAGCGTTACCAGGAAAGGCCGCCGGAGGCTACCAGCGCGGGTGGACCCGGGCGCGGAGATATTTGTCATAGACGGTCTGGACTTTTTGCATGGTAGCATCGTCCAGCGGCGGCAGGTCGCCCGCAACCGTATTGGCTTCAGCCTGGGCCGGGTTTTTGGCCCCGGCGATAACCGTCGAGACCTGGGGGCACATCAAAATCCAGCGCAGGGCGAATTGCGCCATCGTTTCACCGGGCCTGACGAGTTTTTCAAGTTCCTGGACCGCTTGCAGCCCGGTATCGTAATCAACGCCTGAAAAGGTCTCGCCCTGGTCGAAAGACTCGCCGTGGCGGTTGTAATTGCGGTGGTCGGAGGCGGAAAACTGAGTGTCCCGGCCAAATTTGCCGGTGAGAAGGCCGCTCGCCAGCGGCACCCGCACGATTATTCCCACTTTGCGCTGGGCGGCTTCCTTAAAGAAGGCTTCAGCCGGTTTGAGCCGGAACATGTTGAAAATAATCTGGACGCTCTGGACCTGCGGGTAGGTGATAGCTTTGCGCGCCTCGTCCACGCGCTCGACACTCACGCCGTAAAAGCGCAGCTTGCCCTGCCGCTTCAGGTCGTCCAGGATGCCGAAGACTTCCGGCATGTCGTAGACCTCGGAAGGCGGGCAGTGGAGTTGCAGCAAGTCCAGCGCCCCGGTATCGAGTTTTTGCAGGCTGCGCTCCACAAAGGCGGTCAGGTTCGCCCGGTTGTAGCCGCCGGCCACGTGGGGGTTGAGCCGCCGCCCGGCCTTTGTGGCAATAATTATTTTCTGGCCGGTCTCCTTGCGGACCCGGCCAATTAATTCTTCCGAATGGCCGTTGCCGTAGACATCGGCGGTATCAATAAAGTTGACGCCGAGGTCAATCGCTTTTTTGAGGGCGGCGATAGCCTCCGCGTCGTCGGTCTGGCCCCAGGCGTCCCCGCCGATAGCCCAGGCGCCGAAGCCCATTTCTGAAACCTTCCAGCCGGTCCGCCCAAATTCACGGTAGTTCATATTTACCCGGTCTCTTTCTTTTTAATCAACTGGCGTTATTCACCAGGGACATCTGGTTCAGATAAAGATTGTAATACAATTTGCCCTCGCGGAGCAGTTCGGCCTGCGTTCCCATCTCGGCGATGCGCCCTTTTTCCATCACGATAATCCGGTCAACGTCCCGGATGGTGCTAAGGCGGTGCGCGATAATCAGGGCGGTGCGCCCGGCCAGCAGCTTTTTGAGAGCATCCTGGATAATCGCCTCGCTCTGGCTGTCTACGCTGGAGGTGGCCTCGTCGAGGATAAGGATACCTTTCGGGTTATAGGCCAGGGCGCGGGCGAAACTGAGCAACTGGCGCTGGCCTGCCGAAAGGTTGGTGCCGCGTTCCTGCAACTCGTAGTCGTAACCGCCCGGCAACTGTTTGATAAAGGTGTCCGCCCCGACATACTCGGCGGCCTCGCGTATGGTTTCGTCCGAAAGGTCGGTCCGGCCCAGTTTGATATTATCGGCGATGGTACCTTTGAAAAGCACCGGGTCTTGCAAGACCAGCGCCATATGCTGCCGTAAATCGGTCTGGCGCACCTCCCGGATGTCCACACCGTTGACCGTAATGCTCCCCGACTGAATTTCGTAGTTGCGGCCCAGCAGGCTCGTGATGCTGGTCTTACCGGCCCCGGTCGCCCCTACGATAGCTACTTTTTCGCCCGGCTCAACCTTGAATGAGATGCCCTTAATAACCGGGAAAGCCGGGTCGTAGCCAAATTCCACCTTATTGAAAGCAACCTCGGCCCAGTTCTTCTGGCCCGGTTCGACCAGCGGCACCGGGTTGGCCGGGTCCAGGATGGCCGCTTCCTGGTCCAGCAGGCCGAAGATGCGTTCGCAACTGGCGCTGGCCGCCTGGAAAGAGGTGTAACGCTCGGCCAGGTCTCTTATTGGCGTGAAGGCGCGTTCGGTGTATTGCAGGAAGGCGACAATCAGGCCGAAGGTAATCTGGCCGCTCTGAACGTAGAGCCAGCCTGCCACCAGCAGCAGCAAGGCGTTCGCCAGTTGGGCCAGGAACGACACCAGCGGCAGGAAGATACCGTTAATCGAAACGATGAAGCGGTTGCTGCGGAAGTAATCCTGGTTAAGCTCGTCGAAGTGTTCCAGGTTTCTATGCTGGCGGTTGAAAAGCTGGATAGTCAGCATACCGGAGTAATTTTCGGCCATGTACCCGACCAGTATCGAGTATTTGCGCCGCGAACTGCGCCAGGCCCGCCGTAAAATCTTGCGGAAGACGGTCGTCGCCACGAACAGGAGCGGCAACACGGCCAGGCTGACCAGAGCCAACCGCCAGTCGAGGATAAACATGGTCGTGACAATCGCGACAACTGTAATCAGGTCGGCGATAACCGCGACCGCGCCCTGGCTCAGAAGGTCGTTAATAGCATCCATGTCGCTGGTCAGGCGGCCAATCAGGCTGCCCGCCGGGTAGCGGTCGAAGAACGAAAGTGAGTGGCCTAACAGGTGCGTGAACAGCCCCACCCGCAGGTCGCGCACGACCAACTGGCCGACTTTCTCCATCAGGTAGGACCGGAAGTAGCGCATTACGAAACTGAGAATGGTCGCGCCCACGAAAAGGGCCAGGATAAGGCCCAGCCCGTCAAGTTTTCGGGGTGTAATGTAATTATCAATCGCGGTTTTGCTTAAAAGCGGCCCGACCAGTTCCAGCAGCGCCCCGGTAATAATGATAGGCGTCGCGATAAGCAGAATATGCCAGTAGCGGAAGATATAGCGGGCCAGGCGGGTCAGGCGGCCCCCGTGATAGTCCAGCCCTAAAATTTCGTCGCCGGTCTCCTCGGTTTTAGCTTTTTTACCTTTGCCCCGGCCTTTACCGGCCTTTGTTTCGGTTTCGGGCTTAGTAGCAGTAGCCTGGGCCAGCTTTTCAACCGGCGCGGCCGTTTTAGCCTTCTTGATTGGGGCGTCACTGCCGCCATCGGCGGCCCCGGCGGTCAGGCTGGTCGGGAAGGCCGCCTCGTCAAGCATGCTGTCGGCGGCGGCGGCCAGTTCGTGGTGGTACATCTTTGAATACAGGCTGTCTTCCCGGTTCAAAAGGGTGGCGTGGGTGCCTTCGGCTACAATCTGCCCTTTGTCGAGGACCACAATCCAGTCGGCGTCTTTTACCAGGGCCAGGCGTTGCGTCACAATCAGGGTCGTGCGACCCTGGGCGGCCAGCAGGCGCAAATTAGCCGCAATCAGGTTCTGGGTGCTGGCGTCCACGCTGCTGAGCGCGTCATCGAGGATAAGCAGTTCGGAGTCCGGCACCAGGGCGCGGGCAATCGCAGTGCGCTGTTTCTGCCCGCCGCTAAGGGTCACGCCGCGTTCGCCCACTTTCGCGTCATAACCGCCCGGTATCTGGGGCAAGTCCTGGGCCAACCGGGAGAGGTCCGCCGCCGTATATATTTCATCCTCGACGGCGTGGTTTTTGCCAAACGCGATATTTTCCCGCAACGAGAGCGAGAAAAGCATGGTTTCTTGCGGCACGTAAGTGACCCGGCGGCGCAACTCTTCCAGGGGAATATCTTTAACGTTGGCGCCGTTTAACAGCACCTCGCCTTCATTCGGGTCGTAAACCCGGCCAATCAGGGAAGCCAGGGAGGTTTTGCCCGACCCGGTTGGCCCGACCACGGCGACGGTCTGGCCGGTCTGAACTTTGAAATTCAGGTTGCGCAAGGCCCATTTTTCGCCAAAGCGCATCCCGGCGTTTTTAAATTCAAGGGCCGTCTGGCCTTTTTGGGCTTTGGCCGGAATGACGGTGTCTTTCGGGTCAGGCTCGGCAATTTCCGGTTCATAAAGAAAAATTCGCTGCAAGCGGCCCATACTGATAGCGGCTTGCTGCCCGATGCCCATAACCGCGCCCAGGTTGGAAAGCGGCCCGGCCAGCAGCAGCAAGTAGGCGTTGAACTGGACGAACTGGCCGATGGTTAAATTCCCGGCCTCGATTTCGTTTGCGCCGACCCACAGCAGCAGGGCCGTGGTCAGGCCGGTGGCAAGCTGGATGAGCGGAATTAAAAACGAATTCAGCCGGGCAAAGCGCAACCGGTCCCCCACATAAAGCTGGTTTTCGTGGGCATAGCGAGCGCTTTCAACATGCTCGACCGTGTAAGCCTTGACCACTCGGATACCCGACAGCACTTCCTGGACCCGGTTGCTGACCTCGCCCAACCGCTCCTGAGCGGTCTGGTAGACCGTTTCCATGCGGCGGCGAATGTAGGAGAAAGCTATCGCCATAAACGGCAGGAAAATCAGCCCAATCAGGGCCAATTTCCAGTTCTGCGAGAACATCAACACCAGGGCGATTACTCCCATAAAGACCGTGTTGGCCCCGCTGATAATGCCCTGGGTGATAAAGTTTCGCTGGATAGTTATATCCGAGGTGCTGTGAACAATCAGGTCGCCGACACTGTTCAGGTCGAAAAAGCGGCGGTCGAGCGTTTGCAGCTTTTCAAAGAGGGTCTTGCGGATGTCGGCTTCGACCAGGTGGCCGACCCGGTTGACCGACCAGCGCTGCATAAAGCCGAGGCCGAACTGGACCAGGCCCACCAGCACAATCACCAGCGAAATGAGCGGCTCGAATTTATTTGCTTGCAAGCTGTCAATGCCCAGGCGGATAAGGTAGGGTTGGACAAGGGTGACGGAAGAAAGCAGCAATAGAACAAGCAGGCCCGTGATAAGGAATGCCTTATAGCGGGCCACATACGGAATTAAATTTTTCAGGTTACGCATCTTTGTCTTTTACTGGCATTTCATCACTGCGTTTACCCCGTTGTAAAGGTTTGATGAAACTGCCCTTTTGGCTGCCGGTGTAACAGCCGGTTTCCCTATAATTATAATTTATTATATCCCAAAATTAGTTTGATAATATAGCTATTAGCGGCAAAAATGTGACTTATTCCGTTAAGAGTTAAAGCCGGCGCGTCTTACCTTACGCCTTCACCCCTCCACCG
>CADDZM010000017.1 GCA_902812345.1 Chloroflexota bacterium
CCTGTTGCCCGTCCTGACCTTGTTGCCCCTGACCGGTCTGGTTGCCCTGCTGACCGTTTTGGCCCTGGCCGGGTTGATTACCCTGTTGCCCCTGCTGACCGTTTTGGCCTTGCTGCCCCTGTTGATTGTTTTGGCCTTGCTGGCCGTTTTGTTGGCCCGGCTGCCCCTGGCCGGACTGGTCCTGGCCGGACTGGCCTTGCTCGCCCTGTTGTCCCTGGTTACCGGGCTGGCTCTGCTGCGATTTATCACCGGCCTGGCTTTGCTCGCTCCCGGCCGGGTTGCCGCTCGCCGAGTCCTGGGTGGTAGTAGACTGGTTGCCGTTCTGGTTCTGGGCGGTCCCTTTTTGGGAAGCCTGATTAATAGCCTGTTCGCTCTTTTGCAATTGCGACTGGGCCTGCTGCATTTGCTGGCTAATCTGCTGCTCCTGGCCGGTCTGGCGCAGACCATCGGCCACGTCTTTAAGGGCTTGCTGGGCGGAGGCCGGGTCTTGCTGCAAATTGCTGGGTTTTACCGCGTCGGACAGTTTTTGCAGTTTCTGGGACATGTCCGGGTTGGTGTTCTTGAAATTCTGAGCGTCTTTGGCAAGATTATCCGAGAGTTGCTGGGCCTGGGTGCTGTCTTTCTTCAATTGGTCCAGCGAATCACCGCTGGCAAGTTTTTCCAGTTCTTTAGCGGCGTTATCGTACTTGTCCGGCGTGTTTTGCTGGAGAGCCTGCCCGACCGGTTTGGTAGCATCGGAACTATTAAAGCTGCGGGCGAGATTTTCCAGGGCGGCTTTATCGGCGGTAGTTTTATTCGGGTCGGCCAGGTTTTGCAACTCCTGCTCGGCTTTTTGCAAAGAGGCCAGGGCATCGTCTTTGTTATTGCTCTTATCGAGCAAAT
The DNA here is from genome assembly GCA_902812345.1 of Chloroflexota bacterium. Taxonomy (GTDB): domain Bacteria; phylum Chloroflexota; class Chloroflexia; order Chloroheliales; family Chloroheliaceae; genus 54-19. Next base: position 883 of record CADDZM010000017.1, read on the forward strand.
CTTTTTGAGCCTGCTCCAACTCTTTTAGAAGTTCCTGGGTCTTGGGATCATTTTTAGCCGCTTCGGGGTCTTGTTTTTCGATTTGCTGCTTTAAATGCTCAATTTTCTCGGCTTCCTGCTGGATTTGCGACTTGATAGACTGGTTTTCCTTCACCTGGTCGCTGAACGGGTTCGGCAGCACCAGGGCAATCACCAGCAAAGGCAGCAGGACAAAGGCCGCGAAACCTTGCTTGCGCGGCATTTGTAACGGAAGGGCTTTAGAAAATTTCCGCCCTATATTTTGAATAGTGCGTGAAGCATCACTGAATTGTTGGTTTGCCATGGCGTTGTAGCCAAAGCCGTCCGGGTTGAGGTGGCCTTCGACAGCGGTGCTGAGGCGCTCTTTCAGGCCGAGGGCAATGTCAGCCTGCCGGGCTGTATCAAGCAACTTGCGCGGCCTGAAGAAAGCGTACAGTAGCACGGCCAGAATGCTGACAGCAAGGGCCGGTAAAGCGATTAGAGCAACCTGTTCGAGAGTAAAAGAAGGCGTGACCCGGCTAATAATTGCCACAACCAGGCCAACTAAGCCACCCGCCAGGATACCGTAAGGCAGAAGCCGCACCGCCTGCTGGAAGCGCAAGCGGCCTTCCACTTTTTTCAGGTAGCGGACCAGCTTCTGGTACTCCGCGCGGCTGATTTCCTGGCCAGGTTTTGTAGCGGCGGAAGCCTTTAACGTTTCAGGTTTATCTAATACTTGCATGCTTTTTAACCTTGTTGTGCTTGAAAGGGCTGTTGCTTAACCCAGCGGCTCTCCGGTTTGGGCTGAGTGTTTATTTGGTCTGGCCGGTATCGCGAAGCGCTGGGTTTCCGGCCGCAGCGGCCTGATGTGCCGGGTGGCCTGCCACAGGTAAATAAAAATTATTCCGGTGGATATAAGCAAAAACCGCGTGACCGGGGTTAAAAGAAATTCTTTCGGCGTATTGCCAAAGAAAAGGATATTGCTACCGGGCCGGTTTTTCAAAATTTCATTTGTATCCACGATAGCATACATTGGATTGACTGACGACACCCACATCATGGCGTCTTTGAGGTCGTTTTCCGCATAGACCGAAAACTGAAAGGAAACGGGTACCGCCTTAAAAGCAATGTTCATCCCATAAACAAGCATGAGCGGCACCACGAAATAAAGCAACAAAATATTAATGAAGGCGTTCCGGTTGGCCGTCACGCTCCGGTTCACCGCGCTCGACCAGAAGATACCGATAGCCCCAAGCATGAGGCCGGTCACCAGGATAACTACTACCGCCGCGCCCAGTTGGTCCGGCCCAAGCCCGCCCATCAAGAAAGCTACGCTGGCAACCGGTATTCCCGCAATTGTGACCAGCATCAGGTAGGCCAGCGACGAAAAAAGTTTGCCGACAATAATATCGCGGGGCCGCAGTAGCGTCACCAGCATTATGTCGTAGGTCTGGCGCTCTTTTTCCCCGGCGATGGTCGGAGCGCTAAAGCTGGGAGCCAGCATACAGGCCAGGAAAAGCTGGGCGACCACAATCGCCACGAAATAATTGCTGCCGAGTTCCTGGCTGCGAGGGGTCTGGGCGCTGCTGGAAGTATAGACGTTGTAGATATAACTGCGATAATTATAGACGCGGCTGCTGTTCTGGTAAGTGTTATACATGACCAGGCCGAAACCGCTTAACAGGAGGCTAAAAGTGGCAAGGTCAACCAGGCCGTGCCAGCTTCGCATGCGGTGGCGCAACTCTTTAATAATGATGGGGTTGTAGCGCAGGGCTTTCCAGCCTCCGCTGACCAGACGAGGCAGGCTTTCCAGGCGAGGCCCGGCCTTTGGTTGCGGCAAAATATTCCCGGCCATAATGGTGTTCCTGCTTGCGGGACTTTCTGGCGAAAATAGAACAAACCTTCCGAATAATTCCTGAATAAATTTCTTACCAGGAAAGTTTGTGTTTTATTTTAACCCGCGCCAAACCTTTTCACAAGAGCGAAAGGCAGATTTAACATTCTTCTAACATTTAGGCCAGCCTGCCCTTAACCTGAAAGCAAGCTAATCCCACGGCCTAAGATACATATCCCCCTGTTATCTCCAGGAATATTTCTTCCAGGTTGGTCGGCTGTTCGGAGAAACCAAAGAGTGGGACATTTTTTCCGACGAAGTAACAGAGTAAATTATTAAGTTCGGCCTCGTTTCCTTCGACCTGCAATTCCCAATCGGTTTGCGGCTGATTTTCCAGCGGTCGGACTGCCTTCACGCCCGGCCCGCTTAAAAGGATATTTCTTAAAATCTCGGTTTTTTCCGTTTTGATAGGGCGGATACGCAGCTTTACCACCCGCAAATGCTGGTTAAGTTTACCTAAAATATCGCTGACCTTGCCCGAAGCCAGCAGCGTCCCTCGCTCGATGATGCCCACGTGCGAACACATTTCGGTTAGCTCGGTCAGGATGTGCGACGAAATAATAATAGTCTTGCCCATGCGGCTTAACTCTTTAAGTAGTTCGCGGAGTTCGACGCGGGCGCGAGGGTCCAGTCCGCTGGCGGGTTCGTCCAGCAGCAGTAGCCTGGGGTCGTGAATAAGCGTCCGGGCGAGAGCGAGGCGCTGGGTCATGCCCCGCGAAAGCCCTTCTATATAAGAATCTTTTTTGTCAGAGAGGTCAACCAGTTCGAGCAAGTCGTTTATCAGGCCGCCCCGGCGTTTCGGTTCGATAAAGTAGGCCGCCGCGAAAAACTCTAAATACTCGCGGGAGGTCATTTTGTCATAAATACCGATAAAATCAGGCATGTAGCCGATACAGGCCCGCAGAGCCGTTAAATTATCCTGGCGGTGGTCGTTGATGCTCAGGCCGCAAATCCAGGCTTCGCCGCCGCTCGGTTCGAGCAAGGTCGCCAGCATGCGCATGGTCGTGGTCTTACCTGCGCCGTTCGGGCCGATAAATCCATAGATAGCGCCCGCTTCGATTTCAAGGGTCACATCTTTGACAGCCTCGAATGCCCCGAAGCTTTTCGACAGGTGCGCGGCCTGGACCGTAATATCTTTTGTTTGAGAAGGGCTGGTTTGTTCTAATGGTTCCATATGATTTTTAGCATTTAAGGGAATTGTTACTTGTGGGTTTTAAAATTTCCACTGGCTGCTGACCACTTATGAAAGAACCAAAGGTTCAAAAAGCAGGGTTAAATCGTTGCTGCTGGCCGGGTGATTGCCAAGTTGAAGCGGGAAATTGGTTGAAGCGCGCTGCCAGGCAACAATATAAACCCGGTTGGGGTCTTTCGGCAAAACCTCGCCGTCGCTGCCGATAAGGGTCGTCAGGACCGCCGCCTTGTGGTTCTGGTAAACCAGCGGGTCGGTATTCTGGACCGAACTGTACGGATTATTGGCGAAGTCTACTCCCGCCAGGGCCGAAGTCAGGTTATCAAATTTATTGCCGACTACCATTCCTTTAGCCAGGGTAATTTTCTCCCCGGCCCGTATCAAAGGAACCCGGTAAATCGCGCCGTCCGTTTTCCAGACGCTTACATCAATCCAATTGGAACCGGTCTGGTTTTCGATAGCGCCGCTTAAACCACCGCCCGGCCCACCCGCAGCCAATTGAGCCTCGATGCCGCCGCTAAGGGTCGCAGTGGAACTGCTTTCAAAAGCAAAACTGCGCTGGTCGTCCTGCCCCATCAGAACTTTGCCGAAACCGCCGCCCGGCCCCTGCTGGATGGTGGCGAAGTCGGGGGCAAAGCTGGCGCTGCGCGAGGTAGGGTTGCTATTGCGGTAGCGCGGCAGCGGTACTGCCTCGGCCTGGTCATTCACATTCAGTTGTAAATCGTCCAGCCGGTTACTCGAATAAATCGTCCCGACGCTAATTGTACTGCCTATTAAATTTCCCTGGGCGTTCTGGCCGAGCGTCAAGATAGAAAGGCGGCTTAAAACCAGCGGTTCGCCGCTCGTCACGACCCCCGCGATATAAAACCCGGCAGTAAGCGATAGAGCCACGACCGGCGCGACCACCCAGCCCCACTCGCGTTTACCCAGCCTTTTAAGCCCAAAATAACTGACTGGCCCCAGGATGAAAACATAAATGGCGAGAATAATCCCGATAAGGGACACGTCAGGCAGGTTGGCGATTTTAGTATTGGGGTTTAGCTGGTTGGTCCAGGGCCGGTAAAGATCGGACGGCTGGCGCAACCCGGCCAGGTAAGAGGTGTGCGGCTCGAAATCCTTCAGGGCGATTGACCACATTCCGACCAGGGTCGAGTTTGGCAACGTTCTCAACTCAGTCGCGGAAAACCAGCTCTGGCCCAGACCGAACGGTTTTGTGGCTAAAAGCGGCTTGCCGTCCAGGGTCAATTGGGCGGTCGCCCCCGGCAAGAGCGCGCTGTCGGCTACGAGAATTGTATTCGGGACGGTTGTTTCGGTTGTAATTTTACGCAGGTCAGCCGGGAAAGGCTTGTTCTGGGGCGCGCCACCGGCTTTGACCGACAGGAAAGCGGCCAGGAAGCCGGAGCGGCGCAGGCTGCCATCCCCGGCTAAAAAGAGGAAGCGTCCCTGCGACAGCCAGGCTGCGGCGGCTTCTTGCAAACTGTTCTGGTTAAGTTTCTGGTCGGCCAGGGTCACATTTGAAAGGTCGGTCAGGGCCAGGCCGTCCAGGCTGTCCCAACCGCTCGAGTCAGGCGGCAAGTCTGAAGGTATCAGGTGAGCAACCCGGATAGCGGGCCGGTTGGCGGTAATCCGGCTGCCGTTGCCGTTGTAGCCGGAATTATAAAAGATACTGCCTTTGTTAATAGGCTGGGTCAGCCGCTGGCCGTTCAAGGCCGAAAGCGCGTTGCTATCATCACTGATCACGCCCAGGAGTAATTCGGTCTGGTCGAGTGGGCGAACGGCCAGGTTTTGCTCGTTAATAATGGTACCGTCCTGCCCGGTCAGGCGCAACTGCACTTCCACAATGTTTCGCGTGCCGGTCGGCAAATAAAGCCAGGCCTGCCGGTTAGCCGGAGGCACCAGTTGGACTGCCCGCCGGTATATGGTGGTGCCATCGTCGAAGTTCGAGAAAGAAGCCTCCAGCCAGCCTTCAAAGTTCGGGTTGCCTTCCGAAAGGCTTAAATTCACCTGCAAAGGCAGCCAGCTATTTTGCCGGTAGGAACTGTCGAACCCGGCTTTAGCCTGTACCTGCGGGCCTTTGGCGGCTGTAACGGGCGCGGCAAAGACCGGGGCGGTTGTCAGGAGCAAGGAAGCAAACAGGCAACCTAAAAATGAAAAGCCAATAGTTTTTGGTTGGGTAAAAATTTGGAAAGTTGCCATAATTAAATCCGGCGTCTGGGGTCGCCCGGGCCGTTGCCGGGGTAAATCGGGCCGTCGTCGTCCCCTTCGTAGCTTTTTTCGTAATTTTCTGGCGGGCTGATTAAAACATCCCGGTAAGAGGCAAAGAAATCGGCGTAAAGCCGGTCCTGGCGTTCCTCGTCAAAGAATTTCAAAATTTCCTTGCGTCTCGAAACCTCGTCCTCGATAAGTTCCGGTTTTGGCACTCGTTCAAAGGTGATAGCCGGACCGCCGACCGTAGTTATTTTAACCGTGCCGTAGTCAAGCATGTTAGCAATCAGGCCGTTTTTCTCAAACTGGATATCCTGGACGTTGCGTATATCTATGACGCCGACCGTTTCATCCAGGCCGAAAGGTAATTTTATTATATCGAAAACTTTTTCATCCCCGATAATGTAGCGGTCATTATGCCAGTTCTCATATTTATACCAGATTGTCGAGCAGATTGCGATAAATGCCCCTACGAACCCGACCGAGCCGATAGCGCTAATAATAGAGTTGTTCAGGCCGTACAGGAAGGGCAGGCCAAAAATGCCAAACACAATGAGCGTTGTCAGCAGAAAAACCCACCCGCTGAGGCGTTTGAACAGCACCCAGGGATGGGTGTACCAGGTGATTGTTTTCCTGGGGCGGTCTCGGATTGGGCCAAACGGGAAAGTCCGCTGGAACCAGTTCGGGTCTTCGATAACGTCAATCTCGCGGGCTTCTTCATCCTCGTTCCAGTTAATCAGGTCGGTGCCCCAGATACGGTTTTCAAGATAATTGCGCATCCGTTCTTTGCGGAAATTGCTCCGGTACATTAAATAGTTCTTCCGCAGAATATCCCATTCCATCCTGACGCCTTCAGGGTCGGGCAGGTGCTTGAAGACAATCTGGCTGCGTCCGGTGCTGGTAACGGTTACGGTGCCAATCTTAAAAACAAATTCGACCAGGCCGCGCCCGGTTTCAATCCGCACTTCGGTGATTTTATCGAGCGGGATTTCGACCTTGGCCTTATTAAAAAGGGTTGTATTTTCAATCTGGATAAAGCGGCGGTCAGTGATAATCAGGTAATCGTTGGCCCAATCGTTGATATACCAGCCCCACAACACCAGGTCTAGGACCAGGAGCGGTATCACCGCTAAAAATAACCAGGGTACCAGCAGCAGGGCCACCCCCGAAAGAACCAGGATGAGCGGGACCGGCAGCCAGGCCGGTTTACCGATTAAAAGAATGTGAATGGGGTGACGCCTCCGAACATCTTGGATAACCTCTTCGCTGAACCAGTCGGGCATCAGCTTGCGCCATTTTAGCTGCTGCTCGTCGGTCTGGCCCCGGTCCCGGGCGTTTTGACCCTGGGACTGCTCGACCTGCCGCCGGTATTTGTCGAGCGGGGTATCGTAGACCCATTTATCGGGGGTGCGGCTGCGGACGCGCTTGTGACCGGGCGCGCCGTTGCGAGAGCGAGTCTGATTCGTGGAACGGTTATAGGAGCGAGTGGCGGAAGAATTGGAATAAATATCGGCGGATTGCGTTGGAAGGGCGGACCGCCGGAAATCGGTAGTCCGTCCCTGTAAATCTTTCTTGCGGCGGTAATCGAACAGGTTCATGGCGGCACCTGTCTGTTAGTCCAGGGCTTAACCCTTTGTCGGGAGGTTTAGCTGGAAGGTTGAATGACCTTGACCGGTTTTTCCTCACCCGGCGGCAGCGGTTCTAGCGGCTGGGGCGGCGAAGGCGGGGTCATGGGCCGCTCATTGAAAAGATAAGCGGCGTCTTTCATATAAAGGAACCCGGAGAAAATGGTCAGAAAGACCATAATGTAGACCAGCGGCCAGGCCAGCAAAAAGAACCATTTGAACGGCTGAAAATCGCCCGTCAGCACCCAATCGTTAAGCCCCTTGAGGATACCGTTGGGGCGTAGCGCGGCATCCGCCCAGGCAATCAGCCAGGTGAGCGATACGCCGGTCAGGACGGTCTTGCGCTTGCCCCATTTACCCGCCGGGATAACTACGCCCGCCGAAGCGGCGTAAGTCCTGACCCCGGTTATGAGAAATTCCCGCCCCAGAATGATAGCGACCAGCCAGCTTGAGATAATATTCATCTCAATCATAGCGACGAGGACACCTGCCGTAAAGAGCTTGTCAGCGGTCAGGTCCAGGAAGATACCCAGGTTGGAGACTTTTTTCTGCCGTCGGGCGAAATAGCCGTCCAGCACATCGGTAATTTCGGCGACCGCAAAGATTATCGCGGCAATAAGATAGGAAGACGCCCAGTCGGTGAGCATCAGCAGGCCCATTACTATCGGCGTCGATAAAATGCGGGACCAGCTTAAAAGGTTGGCTATTTGCAGATTTGCTTTTAGCACGTTAAATCCTAACTTATTAATTTACCCCACAAATCGTACTCGGTTGCGTCTGTGATTTTGACGCGAGCGGTATAGGGGCGCGGCCCTTCGGGGAAACCGGCTCTTAAGGAGCGAGGTTCGATAAAGACGAGCCCGTCTACCTCGGGCGCGCTGCGATAACTCCGCCCGACCCAGATTTCCCGGCTGTCGCGCGGGCTGTAATCAACCGTGCCGCTCCCCTCTACAATAACATCTAATTCCCTGCCAATCAAGCTTTGCTGCTTTTTCACTGAAATTTTCTGCTGCAAAGCCATCAAACGGTCGTAGCGTTCTTGCTTGATTTCTTCGGGGACCGGGTTTTCCTGGTGAGCCGCCGGGCTGGTGGCCTGGGGTGAAAACTTGAACGCGCCCACGTTATCGAACTGCATCTCCTGGAGGAAATCCAATAAATACTGAAATTCTTCCTCGGTCTCGCCGGGATACCCCACGATAAAAGTCGTGCGGATAGCGATGTCGGGCATCGCGGCCCGCAACCGTTCGATAGTGCCGTAGGTCTCGGATTGGTCGCTGGGCCGGCGCATCCGGCGCAGAACCGCTTTGTGAGCGTGCTGTAACGGCATATCAATGTAGTGGGCCATCTGAGGCAGGCTGGCCATCGTTTCAACCAGGGCCGGTGACACAAAGCGCGGGTAGGCGTACATGAGGCGGAACCACATCACTTCGGGGGCGGTTTCAGCCATCTGTTTGAGGAGGTTAGCCGTCCCGGTGTTATCGCGCACGCCCAGGTCGCGCCCGTAGAAGGTCGTATCCTGACCGACGATAACGATTTCCTTGACGCCGCTATCGGCAAGCTGGCGGGTTTCTCGCAAAATATGCTCGGTCGGGCGGCTGAGGTGTTTGCCCTTCATCTGGGGAATAATGCAGAAGGCGCACCCGGCGTCGCAACCGTCCGAAATCTTCAGGTAAGAGGTCGGACCCTGTTTCTTTTTGCGCCGGAGCAGGCCATAAGTGATCCGGTTAGCCGCCCCGTTATCAATCTCAACGCCCAGGCCGGTCAGCATCGGCCCGAAGCTATCCCACTTCAAAGCGCCTACCACGCTATCCACGCCCGGCACTTCCGCCTGAATCATATCGGCGGCGCGACTGGCTAAACACCCGGCGGCGATAAGAGCCTGACCCGGCTGTTTGGCGGTTGCCAGGTCTTGCAGAGCGTCGAGCGACTGGCGCGTGGCCGAGTCTATAAAGCCGCAGGTATTGACAATTAAAAGCTGAGCGCGCTCGGGTTTGAGGGTTTCGCGCAGGCCGTAGCCGGTCAAAAGCTGGCCGATGGCCTCGCTATCCACCGTGTTTTTGTCGCAACCCAGCGTCAACAAATAGAAAGACTTGTTGTCCAGGTGGGGCCGCCGGGCCGGAATATTTAACTTGATGTTGCTTTTCATAAATCCTTTAGCGGTAATTGGTAAACTGCAAAGCTACCGGGTAATCCTTGCTTTTGAGCAGGTTGATAATCTGTTGCAGTTCGTCTTTGCTCTTGCTGGTAACCCGCAAGGCGTCGCCCTGAATCTGGGACTGGGCGTTTTTAAAGGTATCGCGGATAAGCTTGCTCATTTGCTTGGCAAGTTCCTGGCTTAAGCCCTTTTTGAGCTTGATAACTTCGCGTACCCGCCCGTTCGCCGCCGGTTCGACTTTCTGGAAATCGAAAATCTTCAGCGAAAGGTTGCGCTTGACGGCTTTGGTGGTCAACAAATCTTTGACCTGGCCCAGGACGAATTCGTTTTCGGTATTGATAACAATCTGGTCCGCCTCAAGATCAATTTCGGTCTTGGTATCTTTGAGGTCAAAGCGGGTCGTTACCTCACGTTTGGCCTGGTCCACCGCGTTAACCAGTTCCTGGCGGTCGAAGTCCGAAACTACATCAAAAGAAAAGGTCGAAGCCATTTTCACCTCACTTAAATACTTCTGATAAAAAAGCGGGCCGAGAGACTCGCCCGCCCTGGCCCGCTATTATAATCTTTTCGCGGCTTTAAATCTACGCCGCTACTCAACCGTATCTTTGCCACCGGCAAACCAGGTGTGCGTGATTGCGCCGGCCTGCCCGGTAAGGAACGGTTTATCTACCCCGTCCACCTTAATTTTAATTACTCCCGGATTACCGGACCGCACTGCAATCTTGCGGCCTGTATAGGTAAAGCTCTCATTAGGCGCCGCGACTTTTTCAACCTGCACCTTGTCGTCCACGGTTATCCGGATCCAGCTACCTTTGGGGTCGGCGGTACTGATGCTTACCACGACTGTAATCGGGTCCGGCACCGGGGTCGGGGAAGGTGGCGGCGTGGGGGTCGCGGTTGGGGCCGGCGTAGCGGTAGGTTCAGGCGGGGCCGTGGTATTGGCCGGGGCCACGGCCTTACCCGTTCCAGCAGCAGTCGTGCTTGCTCCTGTGCTGGCTAATCCACCCGCTTTGCCCGTGGACGGGGTCCGGTCAAGCGCCTGAATCGAAGCATCCGGGGTGTAGTAAGCCGGGGGCCGCAGGACGCTGCTGGTTACATCGCCCGCCGTTATAGTCGCCCGTGCGCTTGATAAGGTCGGGTCAGGCGTGATAGCGTAAGGTCCGGCGTAGCCACCGGCCGTAATTGTCGCGGCGGCGGCTTCCTCGTAAGAGGCAGTATCTTTGGGCTGGTTTGAGATGCCGCGGTAAACCAGCAGGGCCGCCGCCAGGACTATGACGACTACCAGGATGGTTGGCACGAAGTTAGGCATGTAGAACGAACCTCGCGCCGAAGGCAGCATAACCTGTTTCAAGATATACTTATCATTGGAGCCGAGCGTGCCGGGTTTACGGGGCGAATAACCGGCCCCAAAGCCGTCCGCCGGGTTATCATCGAAAGCCTGGTTATAGCCTGTCGAGCGGCGTTGGCCGCTGACAAGGTTTGTCGGCGGCGGCAAGGCCCGCAAATTCAACCGTTCGTTGCTATTAACTACCTGGTCAGCTTCCGCCTGGCTAAGGCCGTCCAGCGAAATCATCGCCCGGCCACCGCTGTCCGCCGAAGGTGGCGTTTGCTGCTCGACCATTCGAGAAGTATGCGCGTTTTCAAGGGTTTCGTCAAAAAGTTGAACGGTAGTGCGCGGGTCGAGGTTGAGATAAACCGCGTAGGTTTTTATAAAACCGCGGATATAGAACGGCGGTGGTAGGACCGAAAAATCTTCACTTTCGAGCGCTTGAAGGAATGATAAGCGGATTTTAGTAGCTTGTTGAGCATCGGCCAGGGTCACGCCTTTGCGCTCACGCGCCTCGCGTAACAGTTGACCTAACTCCTGGACTTCGCTACCTTGCATGTGGTTCCCCCCTGATACCCCTTCATCTTGTGAGAGAGAGTGTTGCAAATTACTATGATAATTATTATTCCGGTTGGGTGCTGCCACAGGATAGCAACCCCAAAAAGCTTTTACGCGACCTAAGGTACAGTCAGGGAAAAGAAAACAAACGTTTAGATTAGCCTAACCTGGGAATAATAATTCTCCTGGGTTCCCTGCTGTTTTCAATTTAGGATAGAAAAATAGTAAGGTCTATAAAGCAGAGCAGCTTTACAGCAACAAAATAGCCAGCTTATTCCACTGTGAAGAAGCTTTACGAATGATTATACCTTACCAGCGCAAGTGTGGCAAATTAAACCCATCTTAAAATTAGATTTTTTGTTCGGCTTTTTACGCAGTTTACTCCTTTAGGAAGATAAATGTTTTAAACTTTGTTTATCCAGCAATTTATCTATCAAAGTTAACGCATTCTATTTTAGAAAGTTCAAATGAACTAGGATTTACCTCAAATAACCCGGTCGGTTTGGGGCTTATAAGGAGATTATCAATTTTTGTTTTCTGGACGGGTTCATTTCCAAAGACCTTCAAAAGTTTATTGTTATCGAACAACTGCACGTATGTGCTGAATTCTTCAGCCGTTTTTAGGGCCAAAACACCGGTCTTTTTTAATACAGTTGAACCCCACGAAACTCTGATGTTAAATTGATTGGGGCGGCCAATTAAGCTAAAAATGGGGTAAGTAACCCTGGTTGTAAGCCGCAACAAACTACAACTGACCGCCTGGTTTAACTTGTACCTAAGGCTAGTTCCAACAGAACCGGAACTGGTAAATGGTAATGAAGTATTTTGCAAGTCCGAACGGGTCGGAGTTGGTGTCAACAGCATGAAGCCTTTGCCATAAAGTTCAGGCGTTTTTAAGCGAAAATTATGATAGATGTAATCGAAAATAACCGGGCTTCGGGTGATATTATCTACACTGTCAATTGGCAGCGAAACAAACTTATCTATGCCATATACAACTTCAAACTGGCCTTTCTGGTGGTCCAGGTCTTCGACATACTTCTCTTGCAAAAGAGTCGTATGGGCTATGTAAGCCTGGATTGAGGGGTTAACTATTTTTTTGTTCAAGCCAATACCGATATGGTATTCATAAGGGAATATCAAAACATCTTTTGAAGGGTCGGTCGCTTCAAGCAAACCGGCCGGTACAATATTCGCCTGCGGAACCTGATGCGTCAGGCTGTCTTTAAGCTTAAGGCTCAAGGAAATCTTCCCCCCGGCAATCTGGGCCAGTTGCTCAAAAGATTGTAAGCCGGTGGATGGCAAACTCACTACCAGCAACACCACCAGGCCAAGCCAGACAAACTTCCGTTTAACTATTTCCAGCCAGGCAAACTTTTGTGTACCTGTTTCGAGCCAATCGTAGCCCAATAGTAAAAATAAAAAGACCAAGGGCTGGCAGGCCAGCAAAAAATGCCCGGTATCCGCGCTTCTAACTATCGCACTCTTTAGCTGGAAAACTCCAACCACTAATAAACTACTCAGCAGATAGGCCTGCTCGGTCTTTAAGCGCGTCAGATGTATCACTACGAACCAGATGGTATAAATCAGTACCAGGGTAAAGATGATGGTGGTAGTCCAGGGCAGCAGCCATTCGGTGCCGAAGGTATTATTGTAGCCGCGTATAAGCTCAATTGTTGTACTTTGGTAGTCAAAAAATCCGCCATAGTTTGATGAGGATAGAGTAAAAAAAAGGCTTACAAGCAGGTTCCCGGCCGTAAACCCGCCTGCCAGGCAAAGAGCCATATATAGATAGCTCCGGGCCCGGAGCAACCCGGTTATTTTTAGAACCCGCGAAAAAAAGGCCAGTAAAGTAAAGCTCAGGAGGGTTATTAATGAAGCAGTTATACTATAGATACCCGTATCCGAAGAAAACAATTGTAACAGGACAATTCCCAGGCCGGTTAAGCCGCTCCAAATCAAACGCCTGGTTGCCGCAGAGCGGGCCATTGTGTGTGCTAGCCCAATAGCGAATACTACCGGCAACCAGACCCGGTAACTGAAAGATTCCTCAATCAGTCCTAAAATTGTAAAGGCCAGAAACAAAAACAGGGTATATTTCCAGCCAATTTGTTTAATCAGTGCAATAGCCAGGCAAAAACTAACCAGGCTCACTACCATCAACCCCCAAAACGCCAGGGCAAAACTGTTAAAAACGGAGCCTGTGACATTAAAAAGTGTAAAAAGATAGGTTATTACCTGGGTTAGAGGACCATAAGTAAAAAAAATGTCACGCCCGATTATTTGTCCATGCTGCCAGGTGTAGGCTAAAGCCATGAACCAATCCGCGTCCAGACCTACATCGGTTCCCTGGTCGTAATTGTACATTTTACTGATAGCCAGGATTAAAACGAAGAAGAAGCCGGCCAGCCCTGCCAGTAGCTTGGAATAAGGAAAGATTACTTTCTGGTAAATTTTGTTGCCAAACGTTCTGACGTTAATGAAAGCCTGGGTGGTAGCCTCTCGCAAGTTTAGCTTGATCATCTTGATCATATCATCTTGATCATAAGGAAGGGCCTTTATCTTAATTTGCAGTCTGTAATAATGCCGGTGTTAATGTTGAATCGTATAAGAAAAGCATGCTAAAGGCAACCGGTTAGCGAGGCAGATAGGAAGCGCCTTTCTTATCGCCGATTCGCAGCAAATAGCCTTTATCAACCAGGGCCAGCAAATCGAGGCGGGCGGTTTCGTCAGTTATATCCGGATTGACCTGGCGGTAGTCGCGGTTGGTCAGGCGGCCGCGCTCCCTGGCGTAAAAGATGCCGCGAGCCTGCCGTTCGTTCAGCCCGGTCTGGAGCAAGCCAAAGTACTCCGCCCGGTCGGCCTGACTGATTTCAAAGTAGATTGCGGGCGCTTCTGGCGCGGTCCGAGCGACCATTGGCGGTCTGCCTTCATCCGAGCGGGTTGGTTCAAGCTGCGCACGGGCTGGCAGGACTGCCGTAAAGGAGGAAAAATCGGTTTCAAACCGGGGCGGAGGGCTGCCGATTTCGGCTAAAGCCCGCCGCATTCGCCGGATGCCGGTACCCATTTCTTCCACCAGGCGCAGTTCGTACATCAACCGGGCCAGCAAGGGGTTGCGGCTGTAGCGTTTCCGGCCTAAGTTTTCAAGCGTGACCGGACCGGCCAACCCGCCCGGACTTTCCACTTCCAGCCGGTCGTCAAAGACGCGTACGGCAACTTTCTGGCCGCTAATCGAATAGTCGCGGTGGGCCAGGGCATTTGTAATCGCCTCGCGGACGGCTACAAGGGGGTAGTCCGGCATATCCTCGCGGTAAAGACCCTGGATGCGGGCTGGAATGCGCATGTTATTGCTGACAAAACGGGCCGTATCCTCGATTATCTTGTCGAGCGTGCCGAAAACCTCTTTGCGGTCCACAATCGGGCCGTCCACCTCGGTTCCCCGGAAATGAGCCAGTTTAACGCTGGCCTGCGGCAGAAAACGGCCAGGCTGTTTGCCAAAAAGCAGTATGGCGGCGGTTGTGGGGACAAAGTCAACGCCAGGCGCGGCTGCGCGCACCAATCCGAGGTCGGCCAGGCGAGTTTCGGGATTGTCGTTACCGTCGGTCCGGTCGTCCGACTCTTCTTCGAGGGTTGCCAGGTAAGCCGCTACCTTGGCGGGGTCGAGGTCGGCAAAAGTTGCGCCAGGAACGGGAGCGCTTTCTACCGAGCCGCCAATAGCCCCGTCTTCAATTTTAAGACGTACCGGTTTTTTTTCTGCCATCGCGTTCCGTGCGAGTTTCACGTTTTTAAGGGGCTGGCCTTGCTCAACTTGAGGCCTGACCCTTAATAAGCTGCATGAACAGGTAATAAGCAGCAAGTATAGGGTAAGTCTTTTCTCTTAGCAAATTGAAAAAGGCGGATACTTTATCTGAAAGAATTATAATTTATAATTTGAATTTAATCTACTATCTTTTTATCTATTTAACCCTTTAACTGGCACGTTCTTTGCCAGAGATACTCCAGGGTCGTCAGAGAGATGACCGCGAAAGGAAACGGAATTATGGCAGAAAGAAACGCTGAAGGAAACGAAGGAACCCACAAACAGGAAGTGGGGTATCGCCCACCGGAGAGCGTCAGTGGTGAAAATCAAGGCCAGCCCGGCTCAGATGCTTTCCCTTCGGAGCAGCAGCAAAAACAGGCGGCCCGGACCAATAAAGTGCAATACAACGCCGCCGCAGACCCTTCGGATGTGGGTAGTGGGCCTGGGACCGGCCCAACCAGGCCCACGCAGTCAGGCAATACCGCCTCAACCGCGTATGATCCGAACTCTAACGCTGCCGCCGGGGCCGCCCAGAACAACTCTACCCCGCTCCGGGATAGTAACGCCAGCAGTCCCGGCCTCGCGGCGAACCGGGCTGGAACCTATCCGGGACCGGGTACGGCCACCGATAGAGGGACCGGCAATGTGGGTTCGACGCCTTTTGGGACAGGCGTTAGCGATAACGGCCTTGAAGCAACTTCAGGGTTGGACGAGCGGAACACTCCTGAAATGAATTCGGCCAGCTACACCGGCTCTGATGACGTTGGTAGCCCGATCTCGAATGGTGGCGTAACCGGGTCAGGTACGCCGGGCCGGGACAACCAGTTCAGCGAAATGGGTACGGGCGAAGGCAACTTAAATAGTGGCTCCGGTGATGCCGAATCCAGTCCGAGGTAAAATTAAGAATAAAAGGCCCGGTCGCATCAAAGTGACCGGGCCTTTTATCTTTCGACACTAATAATCCAGGGTACAAAATTCACTCACTTAATTCGTCCCAATAATCATCCTGCATACCTTCATACACCTGATAACCTTCTGGGTATTCATCGGTATAAAATGGGCCATCAAGGCCGTATTCATCAATACTTTGTCTTTTAACTAATAATTCTGGATGATATTTTTCAAACCAGATTAAAGCAGGTTCGACTCCTTGTATAAGGTCTGGCCCAGAGTCAGAACTTCCATCTGAAAAGTAATCAATTCTAAAAACGGCTGAAAATCCCTCAGTATACTCAGTATAAACGGATTTTATATCAGGTTGTTTTAACCAAAATGAGAAACCCTTATGCCTGATTGTTTCTAAAAGTTTCCTAAGCTCGGACGGTATCCCGCTCATAATTTTTTCAAATATCTGGTCGTTTGTTTTTGGCCGGTTGATCGTCCTGTTGAGCTGTATTATTTCATCAAAAGAGTCATCCTTCCCACCCCAGAAGTATTCATGACCATAAAATTCTGTGAGAATAAAATGCTCACAAGTACGCCCTTCATTGCTGTAATTCCTTTTATGACAAAAGGGGCAGCGAATATTTAAGGAGCCGTAATCGTAGTCTTGTTCGTCCTCGTCTTCATCAATTTCTTCCAAATCCTCTGAATCGCTCATAATAAACCTCTTCTGAAGTAAGAACTAATCTACAACCAACCTTTAGCAGCCATAATCTGGTTGCCCAGCAGACCCATCAATACTTCGAACTTCGTCCCGGCAAACTCAGGATGATATTCGAAGCGGTTGCGCTCGAAATACTGCACCGTATAGGTCTTGCCGTCTGCCGGGTTCAGTTCCTGAAATTCCTGGGAAATCGGGTAGCCGAACATCGCCAGCCCGCCGTTTTTCTCCCAGTAAGTCTTGAACGGGCCGCTCAAAGTATGGCCGGTTTCCGGGTAATAGTTAAATTTGGAAGTGTCTACCGCGTTAAGCAGCGTTTTGATTGAAAGCAGACTGCCGGGACTGCTGGCCGGAATAGGTCCGGGCGTGATGCGCTGGAAAGGCAGTTCGCTTTCGCGCCCGGCGGTCACCTGGCGGCCCAGCAGACCCAGCAGCACCTCGTACTGCGTCCCGGCGTATTCAGGATGGTATTCGAAGCGGTTGCGCTCGAAATACTGGACGGTAAAGTTTTTGCCCGGTTCGCTGGGCGAACTCTCCTGGAACTCCTCGGTCCAGGGATAGCCGAACTGGGCCAGCCCGCCGTATTTATCCCAGTAGCGTTTGAATACGTTCGAAAGAGTGTGGCCGGTCTGCGGGTAATAAACCCGGTAAGTGGTATCCGGGCCGGGCCGGACTACCGACTTGGTCGGCACCACCAGATTTTTGATAACCGGCCAGAAATCCTGCCCTTCGTGACCCAGCCGCCAGACCGCGAACCCGCGTACCTGCTGCTTTTTCATCAAATCAAACTTGGCCTGGATAGACTGGGCGTTCTCGAACCAGACCTGGTGAAGCTCGTCATTAGCAATGTAGTTGAGATAGGGCGTTTTGGACGAGTTGTCAAAGCCAAAAGTGCCGTTATTTGCCTGGCCCACTTCCATAGTATCGCTAAAATCGCGGCTGGTGGCGCGGTAGTTGGCAGGGTCTTTCTGACGCTGAGTAATATTCCAGTCGTAACCATAGAAAGGCACCCCCAGCAGAACTTTCCCGGCTCCAAAGAGCGGTACGGCGTAATTCAGCACTTTTTCCTGCCAGGTCACCGGGGCAACCGGGCCGGGCGCGCCACCTGAATACGAGTAATCGTAAGTCATGATTGTTACAAGGTCGAGGTAAGGCGCGAGGTTAGCGTAGTTATAAGCGGCGGAATACTGGGTCGTAAAGGCGCCGGTGGTGCGCGAAACGACCGCCATCGTCACCAGTTTGCCCCTGGGCCGGAGCCGGTTTGATAGCTCGGCCATGAAATTAGTTAAAAGGGTCTCGCTGGCCGAATTCAGGTCTTCAAAATCTACCTGGTAGCCGTCATAGCTGTTTATAATGACCTGTTGCTCGATGGTATCCAGAATGCTTTTGAATTTAACCGGGTCGGAAAGCAACTTGTTGAAATTGTCTTTGGTCGGATCGTTTTGAATCATTGGCACGACTTTGATGCCTTTGGAGTGGGCGAAAGTCGTGACATCAGTCCTGTTCGCGCCGCGAATGGTCCCGTCGTTTTGCAAGCGGTAGTAGTCGGGCGAAATCACGTCTATGTTCTGGTAATTCGCCTGAAGTGAGGCGTTTGAATTGCCATTGACGAAGTAAAACCAGCGGAGTGGAATCGGCGGGGCCGCGCTAACGGTTGGGGTTGGCCCGGACATGGCGATTAAAAATAAACTGGTCAGTAAGAGCGAAACCAGGGCTGTAACCTTGAACTGTTGTTGCATGAATATTCCTTTTCGGTCACGAATAACAAAGTAAGCAGGAAAGAATCCCTTTTGGCGCAATAATTAACGTAAAAAGAAGCCCTAAAAAGAAGCCCTAAAAAGAAGCCCCAATTCAAGCAGGAGTCCCGGGCGAGTTTCGTAAGCTGTAGAGGCTCACAAAAATTATTAAAGAAATTATAGCAAAGCCGATATTTAAAACAACGGTCTTATTAAATACAGAAAAATAATACCGAAAATTTAGGTCAGGGTAAGAAAAACCCCGCAAAATCAATCCGCAAAACTTCGACCGGCTGCTTCAACCGTAAAGTGGAACGGGCGCCAGGAGAAACCAGCCCGGCTTACTCGTTCCGCAACAGGCGCTGGCGGTATTTCTGGCGGTATTCGGGAATTTCAAGCATCGGTGGGCGCTCGATATCCTCAATATGCCGCAAGCTCAACCGCAAACCTTCCTCGCCGTGCGTGATTAGCTTCATGGTCCGGTTGACATCCTCGGTCAGGCGCAACCGCTCGCGTTCTTCCAGGCGTTTGATAACGACCTGGGTAATGGCGAACGCCATCTGGCTGAGGGCTCCCAGTTCCTGGTTGCGGTGCTGGCGTTCTCTTAAATTGACCTGCCCAAGTGCGTTAAGGCCAAAGCGTTCCAGCACGTCTATTAAATGACCCGTTTCCACCCCATACCCTGTGAAGAACGGCAACTGCTCCAGGCAGGTCCGCCGCCCTGCGTACTCTCCGGCCAGGGGTTGTATCATCCCGCTAAGTTCCGGGAAGAACAGGTTAAACAACGGTCGGATGGTTAATTCGGTTACGCGCCCGCCGCCGGTTTCATATATTTTGTCTCCGACCCGGATTGGCCGCCGGTAGTACCCTTTTACATACTGGATGCGCGGTTCTTTTAAAAGCGGCCCGACCAGGCCGTAGACAAAGCGCGGGTCCATATTGATGATATCCGTATCAACCCAGCAAATAATGTCGCCCTTGAGGACATACATGCTTTTCCAGAGCGCCTCACCCTTGCCCCGGCGCGCTGGAATTGACGGCAGCACCTCCTGGTGTATATGAACCGGCACACCCAGTTCCCGGGCGATTTCGACGGTGCGGTCGCTGCTCTGGCTGTCTATAACGACTATTTCATCGAGCAGCTGGTACTTATCAAACAGTTCTTTCTTGATGACCGAGATAACGTCGCCAATCGTTTTTTCTTCGTTAAGGGCCGGTAGGCCGAGGCTGATGGTCAGCCCCTGGGTTTTCTTATTGTGGATAAGGCGCTCGATGTCGCCAAATTCCTCGGCGTCAAAGGTATTTTCGGCAAACCATTTATCAACCAGCCGCGAGATATTATCCTCGTTCGCAATCGCCAACCGGGCCTGGGCTTCCTGCTTGCGCCGCAACCGGGCAAAGTAGAAGTCACGCGGTGCGCCGGTCCTTACTATTATAACGCCCGGTCCGCCGCGTGGTTGCTCTTTTTGTGAGGCGTTATCCATGCGGTCAGGCGCTCTGGTCTGGCTCATAACAGCCTGGGCTACCGGACCGAAAGGATTTTGCAAAAGAGCTTCAGCCCGGGTCGGACCCATTCGGAGCGAAGCGCTCATGGTCGCGCCCAGGATGACCAGGTTATAGCCCTGCTGGGCCTCTCGGACAATCGCTTCCTGGGGATTTATGGAGACCACCTGCCGGCGCCGGATGCGAGAGCGGCCCGCCATTTCGCGCAGGAGGTCGGCGTAACCCGAGTCGTCGACCGTATCGTCCAGACCGTCGCCGTCAGCATCCTGCCGGACCACGTGCAGCACGGTTACTTCGCCCTGGGTCTGGTCGGCGACACCGCTGGCAAGGCTTAAACCAAGTTCGGAGAAAGGGCCGCCGCGGGCCGCCAGTAACACCCGCTGGCTCTGCTCGATATCCACGCCGGGTCCGATAATTGCCAGGTCGCACAGGGGCCGGCGCATCATTTCTTCGAGCGGCGCGTGGGTTTCTCCGGCCTGGTCGGTGTGCCGCAATCTCGGCTCGTCGAACCAGCGCGCTTCCAGTAGAAGCAGGTCAATCTGGTTCTCTAAAACGGCGTCGTTCAGTTCCTGGCTCAGTTCCCGGATATTGCAGACTCTGACCGATGTTTTAATCTCTTGCTGGTCGGGCGGGCTGTTTTGCTCGGCCTCGGCGATAAGCTGGCTGAGCAAAGTGCGCTGGCTCTGGGCCGGCATGGCTCCCTCGCTAAGCGATTGGCCTTCCCCGACCGGGATAAGACCCAGGACGGTCAGGCTGACGGCTTGCTGGGCCTGGGCCAGGGCTTGCCCGACCCGGATAAGCCGGATTACCTCGGCCCGGTGGCTTTCGCTCTGTTCGGTGCGTTCTTCAAGCGCAAGCAGCACCCGGTAGGGCCGCTTTTGTTCGTTGGTCATTATTTATTCTCCTGAGAGCCAGGTTCAGTAGTCAGTAATAAGTTACCTGGCCTCTTCTATCCTTCCCGGTTCCATATTTCGTGCAAATAAAAGAGAGTCGGTTTCGTTCCTGAAGTCAAAAAATCTTTACAGGTGGTTCCTTATTTGATTCACGTTCAACGTTTTACGTTCAACGCTAACGGAATTATTTGATTCTCGAAAATGCTTTCCCAGGTGTAATTTTCCAGCACGTGACGGCGCAACTTGAATTGGCGGTTGGCGGTACATTCCTCGATAATCTGCCGGGCAATCTTTTCAGGCGGGTCGGACGGTTCGAAATAGGAAAGAGTATCCCCGGCGATTTCCACAAATGGAGCCAGCCGGGTGCTAAAAATCGGCAGGCGGATCATCCCAGCCTCAATAATCGGCAGTCCGAAACCTTCCTGGGTCGAAGGGAAAAAGAGTAAATCGGCCACCCGGTAGAGGTCGGCAATGGTTTCATCACTCAGGGTGCGCGGCATTCCGGCGGCATCCTGCCAGGTTTCCATCAAAAGAACCACTTCTTGTTCAGCCCCCAGCTTCTGGCGCAAGTCGAGTAGTTCGCGGACGTATTCGTCGTTTTTAGGGTTATGCGGGCCGGGCGGGCCGGTCACGACCAACCGTACCGGGAGGTTCATCTTTTTTAGAGCGGCCACCACCTGGAGAGCGAGTTCGATATTCTTGCGCCGGGTCAGGCGAGCCGGCAGCAGCAGCAGCCAGGCTCCATGACGCTGGGCGGCGGCTAACCCGGTCTGCTCTAGAATCTGGCGGACTTCAGTTCCCAGCTTCATAAAGTCGCTGTAAGCCATGCCGTTTGGCACAACCGGCACCCGGCTGGCTGGCGGGGCGGGGCGGAAAGATTCAAGGATTTCCAGTTTGCGTTGCGGCGAGATAGCCACATAGGTCACACCGGGCGCAGCCGTCCGCAATAAGTGCCAGGGGTAGCCGGGGTGCATCACCGGAGCGTAAAGCTCATTGGTCCAGGCCAGGTCGTGGCACCAGGCGACGAATTTGGTCTGCGGCAGGTCGCGAGACAGGTCGAACAGGGCGGCGGTGAGAGGCAGATTTTTGTGCAGGGTAAAGGCGTTATGGACAAAGCAAGCGTCAAAATCCTGTAGTTGTGAGAGCAAACTCTGGTAGATAGCTTGTTTAAATACCTCGAACCCTTCCGGGAGTTCGCCCCGGTCAAGCGCGCCGTTCAGTTGTAGAAGGCGTTCGTTTTTGCTGTCTATAAGCGGCTCAATAACGGTCCTGATATTGGCCTGCTCGGAAGCGGGGACCGGGCCGCGCCCGGCGAACAAAGTTACATGGTATCCGGCGGCGGCAAAAAGCCTGGCGTGGGCCGCCATTATTGCTTCTACCCCGCCCACAACCGGCGGGCAGGTATAATGTAAAAACGCTATTTTTCCTGGCATTAGTTTTCTACCGGACTAAAAAAATAAAAGCGGGAAGCCTTCAAGCTTAACCCGCTTTTATTACCCGTCTTTGGACCCGCAGGCACCCCCGCTTGCCGGCCTAACTGGCCCCGCCCATGCCCATCCGGGACTTGAGAGATTTCAGTTCGTCGTCCATGGTATCACCGGCATCCAGTTGGCGCAACTGGTCGTCAATACTGGAAGCGCCGCCGGTATTGAGTTCCATTTCGGCGGCGGCCCGCGCTTCTTGTTCGCGGATACGCCGGTCAATCCGACCAATTTCGCTGCTGGCGTCGAGATTATTCATTGCTGACAACTGCTTGGCGATATTGCTTTGAGCAATGGCCTGGCGGTGCCGGGCAATCATTACGTCGCGGTTGCGCACGGAGTCATCGCGTTTGCGCATCAACAAATCAAGCTGGCCGCGCAGTTTTTCGACCATACCGTGCTGCGAGTCAAACTGCTGCTGGTAGGTTGCCGAAATGCCTTCATAATCTTTCTTGCGGCGCAAGCATTCAACCGCCAGGTCGTCACGTCCGGCTTTTACGGCGCGCTGGGCTTTATTGTCCCATTCCTTGGCTTGCTGGTCGGCACTGGCTTTTTCGGCTTCAAGTTGTTTTTCCTGGGCGATTACTGTTGCGACCTGGCCTTTGGCCTGCTCAATGGCGTCATTCATATCGCGAATAATCTGGTCCAGCATTTTTTCTGGATCTTCGGCCCGGTCAAGGGCCGCATTAACATTCGAGCGAAGAATAGTAGAAATTCTATCGAGGATGCCTGGCATATTGCCTCCTTAAAGGGCCGGCCTTTGGGCCAGCCGGTCTCATGCTTTATTGATTGCGGTTTAATAGGTCCGTGCAATTATCCCTGGGCCAAACCGAGGCCGTTTGCTCGAAACCGATCCGACAAAGCTGAAAAACGGTCTAGTCCGGCGAATTTCGCCTCATAACTTTATCCTATCACGTTTTAAGTTATGAGTCTATACGTCCCGATTTGAATTATGTTTCAGCTTTGCCAACCTTATTTTCTTTTAAGCGTACCCCTACCTCTATTCATTGGTCCCGGGATAACTGCTTATTCCGCGCTATTCACTTTTCTATATGACAACTCGAACCCTTGAATTGTTTCAAGCACCTGTCCGGGCGTAATCGTAGTCAGGCAGGGCCGGGCCGCGCAACCCAACCGGCTGCCCAGCGTCTTGCCCCGGTAAAGGCAGGGACGGCAGGGCAGTTCCATCGCGGCCTGGACGATTTTCACCCGGCCTTCCTCGGTGCCAAAAGGCTGCCAGGCGGTCGCGTTGGTTGGACCAAAAATGACCACCGCCGGTATTCCGGCCACCCCGGCCAGTTGAGCCAGGCCGCCATCATTGCCAACGAACAAATCACACCCGGCCAGGAGGGCGGCTACCTCTTTTTCACTGGTGCGTCCGGCCAGATTTATAATACTGCCGTCGTCCTCGTCAGGCTGACCGGCCAGGGCGCGGATTTGCTCGTTAAGGCTGGACTCCCCCGGCGTACCGAGCAGCACGACTCTGGCCTTTTTTTGCTGTATCAAAACCTGGGCCACCCGCGCGTAATTTACGGCAGGCCAGCGCCGGGCAATAGTGTAGCCGCCGCCGCCCGCCCCGATGGCTATTAGCAGCCGTTCCGGTTTCTTACCACGCAATTCTGCCAGCAAATTTTCGACTTTTCCCTGTGCCAGCGGCTCGATTTGGATTTCAGGACGGGAGTCATACACAATCGGTTGGCCCGGCGCGACTTTTGTTAAAGCCTCGACTAACTGCCGCCAGTAATCTCGCTCGGCTAAATCTCCCCCGCCGAAACCCTTATCCTCTATTCGTACATTTAAAAAACCGGCCAGCCTCGCGCCGTTATAAAGTCCTACGTTCCGTTTTGCGCCGACCACCCCGGCGACCGCCCGGTACTTCAAAATACCAAAATTAAGGCTGAAATGGTGAAAAAATATGATAGTGTCGTAGTGTTCGCGGCGCAGACCGGTCAGGAAACGGACCGCCTGTGCCAGGTTGCCCGGTTTGAGAGCCTGCCCGGGGTAATCAAAGAGGTACTTATCGAAAACAATCAGGTTATCTATATAAGGAAGTCCGGCCAAACCTTTCTGGCCGGTTTCGGTGGTGAGAACATCGAGTTGGGCTGCCGGGTAAGCCTGTTTGAGGGCGCGTAAGGCCGGGACCACCAGCAAAGCATCACCCAGGTCGGCCAACTTTACGGCCAGTATCCGTTTTATGGGCGGCGCTGTTTCCGGCGGCGTCTGGTTAAGCCGGTCGCTGAGAGCCTGGTAAGATTTCTCCAGGTTATCGCGGATAACGTTCCAGTGAGGCGTTACCGTTTCGCCGCGTTCCCTGGCCCGTACGTCTTCGTCAGTAAAAAGCATGGCCTCGGCGCGGTAGCGGGCGTAACCGACTAAATCGGCTTCGGGCAGGTGATAGACCAGGCTGCAAAGTTTCGCCAGGGCTTTTTCCAGATTCGCCGTCTGGCCCGGCTGAAAGTCGTGCCGGTGAATAATCCACCATTCAAGTTCGCTTTCGGCCACTTCTTGCGGGTTCCAGCGGGCCTTTACCCGGCGGTGGGCGGTCTGATAGAAAGGAACCAACCAACGCAAGGCTTTTTCGTATTCCGGGCGACTCTGGCCCAGCTTGAAAGCAAAAGCGGCCCTGGTCAGGCGGTAGGCGTTATACAGCGCGACCGCCGGGTTAAAGCCAAGCTGTTCTTGCAACAGGCGCACGCTAAGGCCGAAAAGTTTGGCCGGGCGGCGGTCGTAATATGCCTGCCACATAGCTGTTTCAGTTTGGGCCAATCTTACAGGTTCAAAATCAAAAATACGGGCGGTCTTCATTATAATAATATATCTTATAATAATATACCTTCAAGTTCCGCGTACCCGGCAACAGGCCAAAGCCGTTTCCCGCAACCACGCCCCTATTATACAGCCAATTCGAAACAAGTACAGGTCTTTCCTGTACCACCGACCAGTGTTTTTTCCGGGTATTTATTCTATACTCTCTCCAAAAGTCTTACCGGCTTGGAATAGAAAGCTAAAGGCACGTGAGCATAGCTCTAAAGTTAAAACAACTAAAACGCAACCCCTTGCGCGACTACCGGTTCCGGCGGTTGTGGTTGGGCCTGGTGATATCGCGGATGGGCGACATGTTTACCTCTATCGCCTTGCTCTGGTTCGTCCTGGATTTAACCGGGTCGGGCGCAGCCCTGGGCGGTGTCCTTTTTTGCTTCAGCGTCCCGGCAATTGTTACCAGCCCATTCCTGGGCCGCCTGCTTGACATTTTTCAGCCGCGCCTGGTGATGGGCCTGGACAACTTCTTGCGGGCGCTTATCATCGGGGCGATGCCAACCCTGTACTGGCTGGGCTTGCTCCAACTCTGGGTTATCTACTTGCTGGCGCTGCTGGCGGGTGTGTTGACCCCGGCCTCAAACGTGGGCGTGCGGGTACTTATGCCGGAAATGGTGCCGAACGACGAACTGGAAGCCGCCAACGGCCTGCTATCGGCCAGCGAACAGTTTTCGGTCTTGATAAGCCCGGCCCTGGCCGGTTTCCTGATAACCCTGGTGGGCGGGCCGCCGGTCCTCCTGATTGACGCGGCCTCCTTCCTGGTAATGAGCTTCCTGCTATTCTCGCTGCCCGATGTTAAACGCCACTCTCACGCCGCCGTGTTGCCGGGCACACCTGAGAAGCGGCTTTTGTCCGGCTTTAGCGCTCTTTTCCAGCTTAAAGAAGTGCGGATTATAAGCACTATTTCTTTTGTATTCTTCCTGGCTTATATGCCGCTCGAACCGGCCTTGCCCCTGTACAGCCGCGAGCAGTTAGCGACCGACGCGAGCGGTTATGGTCTGCTCTGGTCCGCGTTTGGGGCCGGGGCGGTCCTAGGGCTGCTTTTTATTCCTTACCTGTCCCGCTACTCCCATCCCGGCCGTGTCTTTTCCGCTATCGCTATCGCCTGGGGTGCGCTTCTGGTGCCGCTGGTCTGGCTGACCAGCCTGCCGCTGGCGATGCTTTTCTTTGCCGTGGCCGGGTGCGCCTGGGCGCCCTACACGACCATCGAAACCACCCTGCTCCAGCGCCTTATCCCGGCCCATCTGCGCGGTCAGGTCTTTGGGGCGCGCTCGACCCTGATAAGCGCAAGCGGTCCGCTAGGGGTCTTTATCGGCAGCGTCCTATTGCAATTCCTGACGGCCAACCTTGTGATAGGCATCTCGGCCCTGGCCTGTATCCTGGCAGGGTTGGGCGGTTTATTATCACCCCGGCTCCGGCAAATTAACCGGCCAAGCACAAGCAACAAAGAAAGTTCGGCAACACCAGTGGTTTAACAAAAGTTACTTCTCTTTTGAGCTTATTTCCGGTTGCTGATTTTAATTCAAGCGGGGTTTTTTTCGGGCGGCCGTGGTTATTTCTCGCCGGTCGAGCGGGAGTCCGCGACCTTCGAGCGGCTGGCAGTCCGGGCAATACCAGGTCATGCGCTTTCCAAGACCCTGCCGGACCATCTTTATCGGGGTGCCGCAGACGTAGCAGGGTTTGGTGCGCCGCCGGTAGACATAACCCATGGTGTTGCCGTGAACTTCATCCGGCAAGAGTTCGGGCGGCAAGAAAGCGCGCAAAAAGCTGTCCTGTTCGTAAGAACGCTGGATGAGTTCGAGGCTGTAGCGAATAAAATCTTCAAATTCAGCCTTGCTCAAACTGCCCGCCGGGCGTTGGGGATGCAGCCCGGCCTGAAACAAAATCTCCGATTTTAAGATATTGCCGATACCCGCCACGATAAACTGGTCCATAATTGCCTCGCCCAGTTCGCGGTCGCGGTTTTCCGGCAAGTCCAAACGCCGCCGCACTTCCCCGGCATCAAAGGTGGGCGAGAGCAGGTCCGGCCCCATCGCGGCGGTTTTGTGGGCCGGTAATTCACCGGGCGAAAGCAGTTCGCAGACCGGCGCGTTAAAGAGGACCGCGACCGAAACCGGCGTTTCCAGCACCAACCGGGCCAGGCGGTCTTCTTTGGTCCACGCTTCGCCGGGCCGGTAAATGTGCCAGCTTCCCCACATCAGCATATGGCTGTAGATGGTGTAGCCGCTGGCTAAGTCTATAAAAAGGTTCTTGCCGTGCGTCCTGACCGCCCTGACCGTCTGGCCATGGATGCGTTCAGGCCAGTTCTCCAGCCGGGCTTTTTTGTAGCGCGAGCGCACGCCGGTAATCGTCTGCCCTTCCAGGGCGGTTCGCAAGCGGTCGCCCATATTCTTGATGCTCGGTCCTTCTGGCAAATTACCCCCTTACTCGACTTACAAGTTTTATTGAGTTATAGAGCATCGGATATGCCAGATTCCGGCGCTATATGCTATGATTATGCAAGCTTCACTATCACGCGCTGGTTTGGATTATTGGGCAAATTCAAAAGGGAGAAAAGGATAATGGCAGAATCTTTCCGGGCTTTCGTAGTCAATAAGACCGAAGATGCTTTTGAAGCGGGGGTCAAAGAGTTAAGCAGGGCTGATTTGCCTGCCGGAGAGGTTTTAATCCAGGTCGTTTATTCCGGCATAAACTACAAAGACGGCCTTGCCAGCGCGCCCAACGGCCAGGTCGTGCGCAAGTATCCTTTTGTGCCGGGCATTGACCTGGCCGGGCGCGTGGTCGAGTCGAGTGATAAAAAGTTCCGGGAGAATGACGAGGTAATCGTAACCAGCTATAACCTGGGAGTTTCGCACTATGGCGGGTTTAGCGAATACGCCCGCGTCCCGGCCGCCTGGGTAGTGCCGTTGCCCCGTAACCTGACCCTGGGTGAAGCCATGACAATTGGCACAGCCGGGTTTACCGCTTCCCTGGCCGTTCACAAACTGGAAGTAAACGGCCTCAAACCTGCAAACGGCCCGGTCCTGATTACCGGGGCGACCGGCGGCGTGGGCGGCCACGCTATCAGTATGCTCTCGAACCTGGGCTATACGGTTGCGGCCAGCACCGGCAAGGAGAGCGAACACGCCTATTTGGAGAGCCTGGGCGCATCGGAGATTTTAAGCCGCGATGAGGTTTCGGCGGAAGGCAAGCCCCTCGAAAAAGAACGCTGGGCCGCTTCGGTTGACGCGGTTGGCGGGAACACCCTGGCCTACCTCATCCGCTCGACCAAATACAGCGGTTCTATCGCCGCTATCGGCAATACCGGCGGCCCGAAGTTTAGCGCGACAGTCTTTCCTTTTATCCTGCGCGGCATCAACCTGCTCGGTATTGATTCGGTTTCATGCCCCATGGAGTTGCGCCTGAATTTGTGGAAGCGGCTAGCCAGCGACCTCAAACCTAAAAACCTGGCCGGGATGGTCGAGCGCGAAATAAGCCTGGAAGATTTGCCCGAAGCCACCGGCCAGGTTCTAAGCGGCAAAGTCCGGGGCCGTATCCTGGTTAAACCCTGATTTACAAATAAATCTTTAGATTTGAAGATATGCTACTCTAGTAGCATACTTTTGAAGATATGCTACTTTAGGTCGCTAAATTAGCATTTTTTATTTCTGGTTAAATTCCAGGAGCGAGGCCAATTGTTCGGCGCTGGCGGTGCGGTGCGCCTGAACCAGTTTGCGGCGGCGGAGGGTATCGGGGATAGCTTTGATTCCGTCAAGCTGGCCTTTTAGCCGGGCGCGTTCGGTCTTCAGCCTGATTTTAAGGAGCGCTTGAAAGGCGTAATTTAGCTGGGTCAGGATAATTGCCGGTAAATTTGGCAGCAATACGCCCGCTGGCAAATCTTTCAGGGCGACCACGATAAAATTCCGCCCGTTGCGGTAACTGGCGAGCGTTCCGCCGCCGGTCGCGCTCAGCCGGTGATAAACCACGGCTTTGGGCTGGTAAAGACAGCGCAGGCCGCGCAACCGCAGCCGCAGATTTAAATCCACGTCCTCGCAGTACATCGCCAGGCTTTCGTCCAGAATTTTGCCGTCCGGGTTATCGCTTCGGACCGCGTCCAGGGCTTCGCGTTTGAATGCCACCGCGCAGCCGCAACCGCCGAAAACTTCTTCCGCGTGGTCGTACTGACCCTTATCTTCCTGCCAGACGCCCCGGTTGCCCGGCACGCCGTTAGCTTTGTAGTAATCTCCGGCGGTGTGAAAGACCTTGCGGCGGTCATAGAGCATTATCCGGCAGGCCACACTGCTTATTTCAGGCCGTTCCCGGAAGCTCCGGTCAATCGCGGCCAGCCAGCCCGGTTCGGCCTCGGCGTCATTGTTAAATAGCGCCAGGACATTGCCCCGGGCGGCCTCGAAACCGTCGTTGCAGGCTTTAGCGAACTGGCCGTTTTTCTCTCTCATAATCAGCCTGACCCAGGGATATTTCTCCCGGACCAGGGCTACCGAGCCGTCGGTGCTGGCATCGTCCACCACGATTGTTTCGAGGGGCTGGAGAGTTTGAGCATGGATTGAATCGAGACAGCCGCCCAGGAAGCGGGCGCCGTTGTAATTCGGAATAATGACCGAATACGAAAAATCACTCAACCAGGGCCGCCTTTAAGCTGTTCAGGTTGGTCCGGCTGACCCTGCAAGCCCGCAGGTAGCCTTCCGCCCCGCCGTATTTCACGTCGAGAAATTTCAGGGTTTTGAGCATCGTCCGGGGGTCGCAGGCGTTGTCCCGGTCGAATCTTTTCAAGTTCTGGCCGCGTTCGATGGCTTCCTCGCGCCACATTTCAATCAAAGGGGCGATGTAGTGGCGGGTAAGGGCGTAGTCGTCGGCAATAATGCCGGGGGCCACATTTGCCAGCGAAAGGAGCAGCCCCGCAATCAGGCCGGTCCGGTCTTTCCCGGCGTGGCAATGAAAAAGGGCCGGTTGGTTTTCAGGGCTGGCCAGCACTTCCATCACCTGCCGGAACTCCCCTTTAGCTTCATCCAGCAAGAAAGTGTAAAACTGGTAAAGGTGTTCGCGTTTCTCGGTACTGGACATAACAACCGGGTTCATCAGCGAGATGTTTAAGTAGCGGACGCACTCGTGCGCTGCAAAACAATGCACGAACGAATTTACCTCTTTATCAAACCGTAAATCTATGACGGTTTTGAGACCCCAATCCACCAGCTTTTGCTGAGCCGCTTGCGAGAGCCTCCCGATGTTGTCGGAGCGCAAAAACCGGCCGGGCCGGGTCCGTTTGCCGTCGCGGGTCGGATAGCCGCCCAGGTCGCGGACGTTGTAGACACCTTCGAGCGGTAAATGCCGGGAAAAAGCGGTTGGTCTGGTTGCCATCTTTGGTTACCCCTTCCTTTAGAGGCTGTTTAAAACAAGTTCTTAACTTTAATTTTCATTTTTGAGGTAAAAGCTGTAAATAGTCGGCCAAACCTTCCTGCCAGGGCCGCAACCTGATACCCAGGTTGGTCGCGGCGGCAAAATTATGCAGGGCGCTCTGGTAAAGTGGCGGCGTGGGCCGGGGAAAGTCGGCCAGCCTGGAAGGTGTTACCTTTACATTCTCGCGCCCGGACTGGCGAAAAATCTCCTGAGCGAACTCAAAGCGGCTGGCCGGATTTTCGTTAGCTAGGTGATACAGGCCGTAAGCCTCGGTCCGGGATAGTTCCAGGATAGCGGCGGCCAGGTCCGGCGCATAAGTCGGGTTGCTGATTTCATCATCTACCACCGAAACGGCCCCGCGTTCGTCGCCAAGTTGGAGCATGCGCCGCACGAAGTTAAGTTTGCCTTCAGTCGGGCGCGGCCCAAAGACCCAACTCGTCCGTACTATATAAAAGCGGTTGAGCAAGGTTCTAACATATTCTTCCCCGGCAAGCTTGCTCCGCCCGTAAACGCTCTCCGGGTTTGGCGCGTCGTATTCGTAGTAAGGCGTCGCTTTGCGTCCATCGAAAACCGTGTTCGTGCTGACATATAGCAAGGCCGCGTCGTTCTGGGCTGCCGCGAGAGCTAAATTCTGAGTACCCAGGGCGTTGACGCGGTAGGCCGTTTCAGGTTCGCTTTCGCATTGGTCCACATAAGTGTAAGCTGCCGGGTGCAAAATCAATTCGGGCCGGAAACTGCCTACTAACCGCCGGACCATCACCCGGTCGCCGATGTCGCAGTTATCCCGTGTGATAGTTTTTATCTGGTGGTCGCCCCCGGCCTGGAGTAAATTCACCAGGGCGCTACCGACCTGGCCGTTAGCCCCTGTTACGATTATCCGCATAAGACCTCCTCAGCTTCAAGCACGCGTTTCTGACATTCCTGGCAGACCCCCTGCGGGTAGATAGTCCGGCGATAATTCGAGTCCGCTTTGCGGTCTTCGGTGTGGTCGCCCTGGTAAATCCGTTCGGCCAGCAAATCGGCCTGGGGAATTTTGCGGCGGCACAGGCGGCAGGCTGTCGTCTCGACCTCGCCTTCGACCATCTGTAATGCCGGCTCAGGTTGGCTGGGTTCAATGTTGAAGGTCAGCCTGATAGCCGAGGTTGGACAATTCGCCTCGCACAGGCCGCAATAGACACAACTTTTCAGGTCGAAGCGGCGCAAATAGCTATTTTTGCCTTCAAGGTTCCGGGTGGAAATAGCCCCGGTCGGGCAGCTATAAACGCACAGGCCGCAACTGATGCAGCGTTCGGCGGAAAAGTTAATGCCGTTGCGGCCGGCCACCGGGTAAATAAGGTTGACGAAGTCACGCTCAACCGGGCGGTCGGGGTCTACCGGGAGCGGGTTACGGGCCAGCACCAGGGCGGTACTTGTTTCCTGAACGGTTCCAGCAGGTAAGACCGGAAGCGGCTTGCCAAGTTCCGGCATATTGACCCGGTTGGAGCGAAAAAGGTTCTGGACGAGCAGGTGGCCGACCGAAATGTGGGTCCAGATGGCCGCTGCTGCATAAATCAAGAGGCCGGCGGCGGCTATCAGCAGCAGCCAGCTCGGTATTCCATTATTGATTAAATCTGTTAGCATAATTTTAAACTTTAACCGCCAGGGCCAGCAGCACCAACCAGCCAAGCGCGGCCGGGTTGGTATAGCGCAGGTAAAAATTAAAGGCATCGCGCAGCCGCACGTGGCTGAAAAGCGCGTCTATAATGCCGATAAGACCGAGGGCAAAGAGCGTCCCTACAAGAAAGAAAACGATGTTGTTAAAGGCGAAAGGCATGAACACAACCGCGAAAAACATGCTCAAGGCCAGCCGTTCCATCCACTGGGCCAGGTAGAAAAGGGCCAGGGGCGGTCCGCCGAGGTCATTTGTAAAACCTTCCAGCACTTCTCCGCTCGAAGCGCTTAGTGGTTTGAGCCGCAAAATAACCGGCAGGCACAACAAAAATAGCATGCCGCACAGCGCTTTTACGCCAAGCATCGGCAGGCTGTCGGCAGCAGCCACCGCTTGCAGGTCTAGCCGTCCCAGGGCCAGGGCCGGGCCAAAGACCGCCACGGCGTAGGGGACCGCGCAGGCCACCAGAAGCTGGAAAATTCGCGCCCCGGCAAGCTGGCTATAGACTGAACCACCCATCGAACCGAGCAGCACTGCCCCAAGGGCCGGGACCAGGAAAAGCAGGCTAGTAGCTAACAAATCAGCGCCGAGAGCTTTGTCCGCATTATTTAAATAAGGCCATAAATTGCCGGGTAAAGGCAGCAAGACCGCTCCCGTTGAAAGCGCCAGGATTCCAAAGACCGGGATTGCAAAAAGACCCCAGCGGCTTCCCTCGCGGCGGGTCGCGGCCAGTTGGTGGGCGGCGGTATCGGTTTCAGGTGGCTCGTAGCCAATAGGCACCATCGCAGCCCGCCTGAAAAGTTTACCCAGCTCAAAAAGGCCCTGTATAAGGCTTGGACCTTCGCGGCCTTCCACACGCGCGGCGAAACCACGCCGCAAGCCTTCAACTAATATTCCTGCAATTACCAGAAAAAGAAAACCGGGATAGATAAGCCAGGCAAAAAAAGCCCGGAGGAGTGTTTCAACCAATGACAAAACTCTACAAACTAGTTCAACTAGATAAAAAGTTTACAATTCCAACATTCCCGGCCTTTAACCGGGCAACCGGTGCTCATCCCTGAGAAAAGGATGTTTGAGTCGTGTGACCTTGAACCAGTCTAGCATAACGGTTGGCAGAGCGTCAAACCTTTTCAAGTTTTTAGTTTTCAGTTTTCAGTAGTTTTGTTGAACGTATATGGATTTATTTGACCGGGTCTAGGTCTAGCGTAATGGCACAACCGGGTTGGTCCGGCGGCGTTATTTGCAACAAAACGAACTGCCCGGCTGCTACGTTTGAAAAATTTACCTCGAAATCCTGGCCTTGCCCCGGCTTTGCCTTGAACTCGGCGAACCGGACCGGAGATTTAGCCGTTTGCACCGCTGAAAAATCTGCTGTTGCCTCGCCGCAATCATCCTTGCCGAAACTGACTTTGCCCCGGAACTTTTCTTGCCCGCTTAAAGACCAGACATAGACCAGTTCGGCCCGATTCGGGTTTGGCGTGGTTTCTCCCGGTTGGGCGGTTGAGTCCGGGGTGGCGCTGCTGCTCCACTGACTCCGGTCTACTTCAATTTTGGTGCCTCGGTTGGGGGTTATATTTAAGCCTATCGGTCGAGAAAGGTCCAGGCCCACCCAATCGAGTTGCGCCCCAGGCTTAGTTTTTACATAGTTTTGAATCATTTGAAGCGTGATAAATGCGGTTTGGACCGTTGTCGGCTTTACCCTTTTATAAACGATAGCTTTTGTTTGGGCGTCTATCACAAAGTTGGGGTTAAGGACGGCGAAATCCTGGGCTAGCGCCTGGTTTTGCAAAAACATATCGTAGACAACTTTGACGACTTGCTGTTGGTCAGGGGCAATGTGATACTCAAGCGGGTCAATTATTACTACTAAAGAAGCTTCGAGAAGCGGGTCGAGCGGGTAAAAGTCACGCGAGTCAATATCCGGTGTGATTAACAGGTTGAGGGTCGGTGCGACAGCCCCAACCGTGACCTCATTAGCCCGCAAAAGTGTGGCTGAGTTAAAACGATATGAAGAAGCTACCATATAAATAGGATCTTCCCAGGAGGTCTGCTGGTCCAGGTAAGCGGCCAAGTTAATGACCTGCTGGTAATCGGCTCTTTCTAGCGGTTGCCAATTGCCTGAAAAAAAGTTCGCGCCTACCGTTCCTGAAGGCAAGACCACGCCCGCAAACAGATTTATGACCAGCAAAACCACGCCTAGCCCGGTCGCCGCCCGACAAACGGTTGGTATAACCCTGGTTTTAAGAGCTTGCCAGCCATAAAACAGGAAAGCGGCGAGGCCGACCACCACGAACATACTCAGGTGTAACGTATACTGGGTGCTGATTTGCCGGACATAGATCACCCAGAAAAGCAGTTCAAAAAGACCAAACGAAACGAAAAACAAAGCCTCCGGTTTCCGACTGGCATTGCGCCAGAGTAAATACAACCCCATTATGGCCAGACCGAAAGGCAACCAGCCAAAACTTTCCAAAAACCAGCCTAGCTCCCCCCCCCACGACACCAGGTAGGAGGAGTATAGACTGTTATAGTTTATGAACAGGATTTTAAGGACGGTTTGTGGATTTAAGACTGTTAAGGTCAGCAAAGCGAAACCGACAGCCATAGTAAGTTGTACCGCTTTTTCGAGTAAATGGCGTAGCGCCTTTTCGGTTTGGCTGCGTACTTCCCCGG
The DNA here is from genome assembly GCA_902812345.1 of Chloroflexota bacterium. Classification (GTDB taxonomy): domain Bacteria; phylum Chloroflexota; class Chloroflexia; order Chloroheliales; family Chloroheliaceae; genus 54-19. The sequence continues at coordinate 35,380 of CADDZM010000017.1, forward strand.
CAAACTGGACCAGGGCCACCACCCCAGATGCCCCGAAGAAAGAAAGTGCCGTATAAGCAAAGTGTCGCCTGAACAAGACTGCCAGACCCACGAGAATGCCAAACAAAATAAGCTGGCCCATGCGTTTTAGCGATGGGTCTTTTAGATAGACGAGGGTCGCCAGGGCTACCGCCAGGGCTGCCGCAGTATCCGGGTAGCCGCGCAAAGTAGGCAACCATACCGTAGGTAATAAAATCGCTACCCCCACCACCAGCCAGAAGACCCGGCGCGACTTATTTTCTAATAGTTTGCGGCCAATTAGCCCCGTTACCAGGATAAAGGGAATCAGATAGACAACTACCAGGCCGACTTCATAAACCTGACGAGAATTACCCGCTATAAAGAAGAAAATTAGAAGCGGCAAGGCGTAATAAACGTTATAGTCCTGGTTGGTCGAGTTAATTAAATAGTGAAGTCCGGCCCCAAAAGAATTCTGCACCTGCACGTAAAGCTCGCTGGTAAAGTGATAGTACGAATAATCATCCCACACATAAAAAGCTTTTTCAGCCGAAACGTAGAAATAAACAAAAACCGACCCCCCCACCAAAAGGGCCAGAATTAACAGAATAGGAAACTTATTTTTCTGAAAAAAGGTGGTTGCAGCAATCTGCATTCGGTCGGTTCCTTTCGGCAATTATGGGCTAAAATAACCTGGCTAGAGGGTCTTCGTCATCCTCGTCGTCTGCGTCTGTGTCGTCAGAATCGCCGGCATCGGAACCCGCCTCATCTTCATCTTCATCCTCATCCTCATCGCTGGGGGGCGCAGCGGTTTCCCGGCCAAACCCGGCGCTGAGTGGCGCAACCTGGCTGACCCGCAGTTCGGCTTTATTTAAAAGAGTCTCACAATGCTGGGAAAGCAGGACGCCTTCTTCATATAAAGCAAGGGAGAGTTCCAGGCTTAAATTTCCGCGTTCCAGCCGGGCAGCGGTTTCGTTCAGGCGTTCGTAGGCTTCCTCAAAACTTAGTTTCTGGATTGCGTCCGCCCCCAGGACAGTGCCATTTTCCACGTTGTGCTTCTCCTCACGGTTCGGTAAATGCTATTATATAAGAAGGAAAGGTTACGGTAGATTTTAACATATCCCCGGCCAACCGGGGCGGGTACTTTCGGGTAAAAGCATAAAAAAGTAGATTTTAAGAGCTATGGT
>CADDZM010000018.1 GCA_902812345.1 Chloroflexota bacterium
GAGGCAGGCGCTTACGCGGTCGAATGGTTCGGTCTCACCAACCGCGAGACGAAACCGGGTGAGAGTATAACCATCGAAGATACCAGCAAAATAGACTTCCAGGTTCCTTTTGAGGATAGTGGACCGGTGGTACTATATCTGAAGCAACAAGGCTAGGCCGCTTTTATAACATCACGACCGAAGCCGCCAAATAATCTTTTCTGTTAGAATTGGTGGAACGGACGGCATCTATCTGTAGTTGCCGGGGCTTGTATATCTACTCTAATGTTGGGCAGATGCAATAGAAAAGGTGCAACCATGATCCTCCCCAAAGAACGCGACCCCCGCTTCATCACCATCCGCCGGGGAGGGACGCTCACAGACTCCGATCACCGGCTGTTGGCTTTGTGGGCGGCTGTGTGCGCTGAACATGTTCTGCCCCTTTTCGAGAAAGTGCAGCCCGCGGACCTGCGGCCCCGCCAGGCCATCGAGCAGGCCCGGGCCTGGGCAAGGGGCGAAATCAAGATGGCGGAGGCCCGGGCGGCGGGAGGCCATGCCATGGCGGCGGCAAGAGAGCTGAGCGGAGCCGCCCGGTACGCCGCTTTTGCAGCCGGGCAGGCGGCAGTGGTGGCGCATGTCGCCGCCCACGAGCTAGGCGCTGCGGCTTACGCGATCAAGGCTGTGCGGGCGGCGGCCCCCGGAGACGAGGGTGAGAACGCCGGACGGCTCGAGTGCCGCTGGCAGCGCGAACAGCTTCCAGATGCTATTCGCAACCTCGTGGTGGAGGATCAGCAATTGCGAAACGAAATTTGCTGGTCGGTGTTCGACTGCTGACGGGCGTGAAGGCCGGTCTAAATCTGGTGGTAGCCCCTGACAATATAACTCACGGTGAAAAACCTGGCGGAGCCTTTCGGTTTTTCATAAAACTAAAAACTAAATCTAAACCTAAATCGGCAAGGAGAGGCATAATGAAGTATCTTCTCACCTCGGGAGGCATCAAAAATACCAGTATCCACCACGCGCTGCTCGACCTGCTGGGCAAACCGATTAGCGAGTCCAGCGCCCTGTGTATTTCCACCGCGTCATACGCCATTCCCGGCGGTCCAAACCTCGCCTGGCAGTTCTTCACCGGACAAGCCACTACCCCGATGACTGAGCTGGGTTGGAAGTCCATGGGAGCGCTGGAACTAACCGCCCTGCCCAGCATTGCTAAAGAGCTTTGGGTCCCCCTGGTCCAGGAAATTGACGTTCTCTTGGTGAATGGCGGCGACCCCTTGTACCTGTGCTACTGGATGCGGCAGTCCGGACTGGCGGACCTCTTGCCGTCGCTGCGGGGGGTCTACGTCGGACTGAGCGCCGGGAGCATGGTGATGGCCCCCAACATCGGGGAATATTTCGTGGGCTGGACACCGCCCACCGGCACCGGCGCTGGCAGTGCTGAAACGCTGGGCCTGGTTGATTTTTCGATTTTTCCGCACCTGGATGAAGAGATGCTGCCGGGGAACTCCATGGCCCACGCCGAAAAATGGGCCGCCGGGCTGCGGGCGCCGTCTTACGCGATTGACGAGCAGACCGCCATTCAGGTGGTTGACGGAGCAGTCAAAGTCGTCTCCGAAGGCAACTGGAAACATTTTACGCCCTGGCCCTGCTGAAAGGGGCGGCCCTAACGCGTTACCCTGGCTGGGGTCTCGAAACTAAATGAACCGGGCCAAAATTACAATATTTCGATATACCCTTCGGTGCCATGCACCCGAATTCGCTGCCCATCCTTTATCAGTCTGGTTGCATTTTCTACTCCGACAACTGCCGGTAAGCCGTATTCACGGGCGATAACTGCGCCATGGGTCATCAGTCCACCAATTTCGGTGACCAGGCCTTTTATGGATACAAATAAGGGTGTCCAGCTAGGGTCAGTAAAGGAGGTGACTAATATATCCCCTTCTTCAAGGTCAGCATCTTCCATGTTCAGGATGACCCGGGCGCGTCCCTCTATAACTCCCGAAGAAACCGGCATACCTACAATAGCTCCGGCTGGCAGGTTTTCCCGTTTGTACTCACCCGCAACGATTTCACCGTCAGACGTTATAACACGGGGGGGAGTTAGTTTCTCATACAATTTGTACTCGTCTTTTCGCGCGCTTATGGTCCGGTAATCCACCTTTTTTGTACGAACGACTTCGCGAAGTTCTTCAAAAGTAAGATAATATATATCTTCTTTTTGGTGAATAACGTTGGCCTGTACGAGTTCTTCGGCTTCTTTGAGTAAAGCCAGCTTATAAATGAAGTGGCGAGCAATAATGTCGTACTTTGGATATTCCCGATAACCGATCAATCTGCGGAGCAGGCCGATCATTCGCCTGGTCTGCCGGGCTTTTCTTTTACCATCCGGTAATTGCTCCAACCGGTCTAATATCTCTTGTTCTTTTCTCAAAGCTTCCTGCCGCCCCTGCTCAAATCTCCGGCGGCTGGCGCCAGGCTCAAATTGTTTGATATTACTGAGAATCGCCGGGACAAGGATAATTGGTTTTTCACTCCAACGTGGCCTGGTAATATCTATTTCTCCGGCACAGCGCATTCCGTAGTTGTTGAGAAAAGCATTGATAGCGTCCCGGGTCTCCTGTCCACCCTCAAACTTAAGGAGTTCATTCAAAAAGTTAGGGTTATCATCTTTTACAGACGCTAAATATTTAACTACTTCCGGATAAGGGCGAATCACATCTGCGACATCCAGCAGGGCCAAACCCATTTCTGAAGTAATATTGTTTGGTACGGATTGAGAAAGCACGTCTGCTACGTTTTTCTCACCCAGCCACTTCAACATTTTTTTGTTGAGCCAGATCGAAGCATACATACCCACCCTGATCACGTCACTGCCCTGGGGGTTAGATCGAATCTTCTTTGCTTCCTTAATATCTTCCAGAATAAAATCGAATAAATCATCTCCTGATTTTGTCCGGATGTTTTGCTTTAACCCTTCTAGCGAGGTTTGACTGCTCTTAATCAACTCAGACACGATAGCCGGGTTGGTTTCGAATTTGGTCAGAAAACTCCACGGTATTTCTTTTTTTGGATTCCAGGGACCCCGTGCTTTTTTAGCATCTCCATCCGGTGACGACTTGATAAAATCCTGGCGCTTTACAATGGTTGTGAGGGCGGTTTTCCAGAGTGGGTCGAGTCCCAGGACATCTATAACATTTTTTCTGCTGGCAGGTGAAGCGAGCAACTGCGTAATATCCACAAATAACCTTCCACCGGCTCTACGCATTGGGGCGGGGGTTAGTAACAGGAAAAAAGACAATCCCAACGGTTTGAAGGCGTCAGTCATCATTTGTTGATGACCAACTGATACATAGACCCGGTTTTCTTGATCGTTCGCTTCGGGGATCGGGAATAAAGTAGTGATTGGCCGGCTCTGGACAATATAAAATGTTTCATCAGCCAGACACCATTCGATGTCCTGGGGGCAACCAAAATGCACTTCGATGTTTCTGCCGATGCCCGCAAGCTGTAAAATCTGGGCATCCGCCAGGGCTGGTCTATTCTGCCTGGGAGGCTCAATCTCCTGTTCTTGGGTGCCTCCCTCTTTTAAGGCATAAATAGCCAGCTTCTTGGTGGATATCTTCTTATCGATAACCTTGCCGTCACGCACTTTATAGTTATCCGCATTCACCAGGCCGGAAACCAGGGCTTCACCAAGTCCAAAGCTGGCATCAATGGATAATACCTTCCGATTAGAGGTAACAGGGTCAGCCGTAAACAAAATTCCTGATACCTCAGGAAAGACCATCTGCTGAACAACCACCCCCAGTTGGACTTTGCGGTGGTCGAAGCCGTTTTGAAGACGGTAAGTTACAGCCCTCTCGGTAAATAGCGAGGCCCAGCACTTGCTGATATGGTGCAGGATGGCTTCCTTACCAATAATGTTCAAATAGGTATCCTGCTGCCCGGCAAAAGAGGCTGTCGGTAAATCCTCGGCAGTTGCGCTGGACCGCACGGCATAGGCATTTTTCTCTCCGGTAGTGGCGAGACGGCGGGTAATCTCCTCCTTAATGTCTTCAGGGATAGCTGTCCCTTCCATGATGGCGCGAATCTCAGCGCTAAGCTCACTGATTTTTTCCCGGTCTTCCACCTTTAGAAGCGCTAACCGGTCGAGTAATTCGTCAATTGCCGGGGTTCCCCCGATGATTCGCTTAAAGGCTTCCGTAGAAATACAAAAGCCGTCCGGCACACAGATTCCTTTAATCCTGGAAAGTTCCCCCAGGTTCGCGCCCTTACCCCCGACAACCATGAGTTTTGTTTTGTCAATATCCTGAAAATCAAGTACAAAAGAACTCATATTTTGATGGTATCCTTTCCTTAATACTGCAATACTAATACTGCAATACTGCCCGTCCTGGCGGTGGCTGCCTGAAGCGTCCGAAAGCTTCACGGCCTGCCATTCTTCCGCGCGTCTTACCGCTTTATCAGGGGAAACGATATTAAGGTAACGCAGTTCAGGGGATTAGTAAATTAGACTTTGGACCCTGGCAAAGCCTTGCGCGATTTTGCTATAATTAAAGTAGAGGGAAAGGTAAATTCTTCAGTCGCCAGATTTAAGGATGAAACCGCCAGACGTTGTGAGCTTCCTCCAAAACCTGACCACCGCAGCGCCCATTACTGGCCGGGCAGAATATTTGAGTTTAGTAATTGGGACAGGGTTTTCTCCGCTTCAGAGTAGCGTCTTTTATCACCGGTTTCTTTTGCCAGGCGCAACCCCTCCCCAGCATAACTTTGAACCTCGCCGTCCTTGCCGTCCTTTCCCAACCGGAGCCCCACCTTTGCCAGGAACAGTAAAGCGTCCACCTCTGCTTCGCGATTTCCAATTGCCCGGACAAGGACGAGAGCCTGCCTGAAAAAACCTTCCGCCTCACCAAAATTTCCCTGGCTAAAGGCTACCTCACCGAGCGTGGTTAAAACTTCCGCCTCATATAACCGGCTGCCGCCCTGTCTGAATCCCTGTAAAGCAGGTTCTAAAAACGCACGCGCTTGCTTGTAGGCTTTCTGATAATTTCGTACTTTACCCATATAAAGTGAGGCTACACCCACCGACCCCCGGTTACCCATCTGCTGGCCTAATTGGAGAATTAGCCCGGCGACCTCTTCCAACCGGGCATAATCCCCGGTGGCCTCGGCAATTGTACAAAACTCTAACAGGGTGAATAGCTCACCGTCACGGATTTGGCGGTCGCGACAAAATTGGAGACTTTCTGTAATAACTTTCCGCGCTTCCTCATAGGCTTCTTCCTTAAGATAAACCCGGGCCAGCCAGCGCATCGCGCCCCAATGCACGTCACTGAAAGGTCCGGCCAGGTCGGCTGGCTCATACGGCGGGAGGGTAAGTTCGGCGGCTTTTGCAAAAAACGGCAGGGCGGTGTGGTACGAGGCTACCCGGAATAAAGCGTGTCCCCAGGTTAGATTTCCGCTGGCGATACTAAAGTTTAATCCGCTAAGCTGTCCATACTTAATAGCCTCCTGCGATACTTCAATCGTTTCCTCGTAGTAATTTTGCTGCGCCAGGAAAAAAGCCTGCCAGGCCAGGCTGATACTGGCAAGGCGAAGGCGGCGCCGCTTGCTTTCGAATGTTTCGAGCGTTTCAACCGGTTCTTTGAGGCAGCGAAGGGCACAGCTTTGCATAGCTCTTTCGCCTTCCGGCTGCAAGCCGCTCATGAAGTAGAACCGCCATAACGCAAATATACTTCTTTCTAATTGAGGAAGGGCGAGGTTTTCTGTGGCCCACTGCCAGGCCAGCCTGATATTATCAAATTCCTGTTTAATTTCCAGCATTGTCTGTCTTAAATGGCTGCTCCTCAGCCCATCATCGCGGTTAGCCAGAAAATTCAAAAAATAATCGCTGTGTTTAGCCTCGACTGCCTGGGTCCCGGTTCCGACTAACTTTTCCCAGGCGAATTGCTTTGCCAGTTCGTGTAATTCAAAGCGGTCTTCGCCAGCGCGAATAAGCGATTTTTGAACTAAGCGCATCAAGAGCGGTAACGGCACCCCGCAAACAAGCTGAGCCGCTTCGCGAGTAAAGTTACCCCGGAAGACCGAAAGTTTAGAATAGCCTTCCTGCTCAGCAGTGGTCAGTAACTGCCAGGAATAGTTAAAGACGGTCCGAATACTGCGCTGCCGTAGGGGCAAATCGTGCCAGCCTACCTCCAGAAAAGAGGCGCTCTTTTCAATCTCATTTGCAATAGCCTGGATAGAAAGGGTTTCAATCCAGCCTGCCGCGAGTTTCAACGCCAGCGGCATACCCTCGGTCAGGCGGCAAATCCGCAGGACGGCTTCCAGATTATCTTCATCTAATTCAAACCCTATTTTCAACCGCCGAGCGCTTAGCACGAATAGCCGGACGGCCGGTTGGCTCACGGCTTCACCCAGGATGGGGTAACGGCTGTAAGGTAGACCCTCCACGTGGTAAACGATTTCACTTTGCAGTTGCAGCCGTTCGCGAGAGGTAACAACAACCTGGATTCCCGGGGCCGCCTCTAAAAGTTGGATAATAAAGTCTGATCCTTCGAGTAAATGCTCAAAATTATCGAGGACCAGCAGGGCTTTTTTAGGGCGGAGAAAGCGCAGGGCTTCTTGCCAGGGATCGCCGCCGGTCAAAGGGATACCAAGACCGACTGCAACGGCTGCTCCAACCGAGCCGGGTTCATCCAGGCTTGCCAGTGAAAGGAAAAAAATATTTTTGCCATAATCACTGACCGCGGCCCAGGCTATCTCGATTGCCAGGCGGGTCTTGCCAATGCCTCCTACCCCGGCCAGGGTAAGCAAGCGGGTGTCCTTTTGATTTAACAAAGCCAGCAGGTTAATTACTTCGTCTTCTCTACCAACAAAGGTCGTAAGGGGCTTTGGCAAGAGGGGCAGTTGTGAAGCGGCGGGAGAACTTCCGGCGTCAGGGCGGCTCACCAGCAAATGTTGATAAAGCGCCTGGGTCTCGGCATCCGGTTCCACCCCCAGTTCCTGGACCAGCGCCCGGCAGCAAGCTTCATATTGGACAAGGGCGGCGTTACGGTCACCGCTTAGCGCCAGCCCTTCTATAAGTTGCCGCCAGGCCGGTTCGTGGCAGGGTTCAAGTTCGAGCTGGCGGCGGGCATAGTGGCACTCCTGCGCATAATTCTGGCGCTGCGCGTTAATTCTGGCAAGAGTAGCAAACACGTAAAGAGCTTGCTGGTGGAGAGCCTGCCGCTCTACGACCAGCCACTGATCAAAAGCTTCGCTATAAGAACCGGAAATTCCCGCCAGGAACTCGCCCCGGTATAGACTAGCGGCCTGCTCCAGGTTCTCAATACACTTAGCGCATTCCCCGGCAGAGGGATGAGAATGGCCCCGGTATAGCTCTACCAGGCTCTCGAATTTTGTTATGTCAAGGTTGAAATTACCAGCAGAACCGAATTGAATGGATAGGCGGGTTGTGCCAATCAAAAGCGCAGAATCTTGCCTGGCTAAAAGCTGGCGTAAATCCGCAAGGGCCACCCGCAAGCTGTTGCGGGCCGCTGCTTCACTCGCTTCCGGCCAGAGCAGGGCCAGCAGTTTGTCGCGGCTGTGAGGCTGGTGGTGCCCGGTGGCCAGATAGGCCAACAAAGCCAGTTCTTTGCGAAAAGAGATGGAAAATGGTGCGCCATCCTCCCAGATGAAGCGGGGCGGGCCGAGGAAATCCAGAATTAAAGCGGTCACGGCGTTCCCTTCTCCAGTCCCGTTGGGGGCATACCAGATTAAAATAACCTTTTCACTGGACCAATAGGACTTACGTTAAAAATTTTAACCTTTTTTACTACAAAGAAACTTAGAAGAATCTAACTTACACCGGTTGAGCAATTAACTCGAAATAAGCAGGTTCGTAACAGAAGGCGGAAATATATCAGGAGGTAAATTTATCTAAATCATCGCTTCTTTTGATAATACAACAAACAGCAGTTTTTAACGGTACAATTAATGATGAATTAATGGTAGTCTGGTAAGCTGGGGTTAGAAGCCTGGGTTTAGACAATTTCTAAATAGCAATTCGGCCCTGAAGGGGTTTTCGGCTTTTGAATGGTCGGATAACTTTTTGCCTCATTGCAATTTTTATCTGGTTTTGTTTCCAGAAGGTATCCGCCACAAGAAAACCGAAAAAATAGCGGCCCAATAAATTGTATTGGAAATAATCTAAAACCAACCAGAAGTTCCAGGCTAAAACTGCCTCACGCGCAATTTAATCTGTACCGGGTCCGTTAAATATTAAGTTAAAAGGGACAAAATCAGAAGGGTTTTTCATTATTGCCAATAGCAATTTTTGAAAAGGTTATACCAATAACCAAAACTATTTTAAGTATACAACAGGGTAGATACTTTGTCACGCCTGTCTTGTTACAATGTAATTAAATATTCTAATAGAGCCTTTTGTACGGGTTTTCTTATTAAATTGCTCAATTTATTCGAGCAAGGCAAGCTAATTCATGCTGATAAGGAGTTTAAGGATTAAATGATTAGCTATGGTACGCCAGCTAATGAAAAATCTTTTGAGGTGGGTTACATAATCGCTTATGAGGATGGACGCTTAGATAGATTTGGGCGGTTTCCCTTATTGGACCAGGAACCCGAACAACTCTCCATTCTTAAGAAAATAGTCGAGCTTGAACCATCTACTCACGAAGCCAGCTATATCTTCAGCAGTATCAGGCTGCAAAGGGAGTATGACTTAAACCCTCGGATAATCGAATACAAAAAGGAAGACATCAGAACCCTGTTACGAAAGATAGCCAGACCAGGCGTTATCAAACAATTTTGAAAAGCTTGAAAAGCGCCATCAAATAATGGGTTGCGAAATTTCGGTGTTCAAAAGGTAGGGATTTAATCCTAAAACCGGTTACATTTTTGTTTGTTCTTCTCCCTGATTTCATCCAGAATAAAGTGGCAAGTTGGTTGCCAGAAGAGTTAAATAATGCCCAGATTTGAAAAAGGAAGAGCCCTTAATTCTAAGCCTGCTGCCACGAGCACCCTCGAGAGAGAGAACACGGCTGAAGAAACCAATCAAGGTGAGACTGAAACCAGCCCCTTTTTTACCCCCAGCCAACTGAATCTAGTAAAAAACCCCAGGGTAACCCCGAATAATATCCTTTCAATGCAGCGCACTATAGGCAACAAGGCAGTTCAACGGCTCATTCAGCAGCAAAAAGCACCAGTCACTCATCCCGCGGCTCACCCCTGGCAGCCTCAACCTACTATGACACATGCAAAAAGGCCAGTTGACCGCAATTCAGTGCAAACACACAGTAGCATTCCGGCTGCTTCCGTACCGGCGAGCTTCACCCTTCAGCGTTTATCAACCTCAGCCAATATTATAAAACAGGCCGATGACGGCGCAACCGGCACTAAATTTAATCATTTGCTGAACCTGGTAGATGCTTATCATACCATTACCAGAAAAGAAAATAAAAAAGTAGGTGCGTCCCTGCCAGAACGCCAGCAACAAGCTAATGACTTAACTGAAGCACTCAATAAAATAGATGCGCAGACTAAAATATATCTTGAAAATCATGCTAATAAAAAAAGTACCTATTTAAATAATGATCGAATAAAAACTGTCGCCACTGTCAAGCGGTTACAGTTGGAAGTTGGCCTTGAAAAAGCTGATTTAACCAGAGTCGTCAACAATGGAATCTATGATAATACGAACGATGCGACCAAAGTAACCTGGGAAACAGCCCTGGCTACCCTACAAAACCACATTGATGACGGTGGGTTTTCTAAAAACCAGCGGATTGCCAAAATAGTAAACAGCCTGGGCTTTCCAGTTGAATATGTTAAAACCCTCACTCTCGCTCAGATAATACTAATTTTTGACGCCAATCTGGCGCTGGCTGAAGGCCAACTTGGACCGGCTGATCAGGCTCTTTCGGATTTAAAGGCAGCCTTACCGGATACCTTCACTTTAATTAACAGCACTTTGATGCGCAAGAATATCGGAAAGATAAATCCGGACCTTGCCGAATTAATTACAGATGATAAATATACACAAAAAAAGGGGAAGAGTGCTGACGCTAGTATGAAAGCTATGAAGGGTAACGATGCTCGTCACTTTAATACTTATACTGAAAATTTTACCGATAACATGAATAGACCCGAAGATGATGTTAATAAATTTGCCGCAGGTAAAAACCACAATCCAGAATTAGCCGCTGATATCAAAGCTCGCCAGGCATGGGAAAAGAAAAATGTAAAACTTAAAGATTTTACCAAATTGAAAGACCATGAAAAGACCGCCATAAGCCAGTACTCGCAGGATTACAAACAATTTAACGACCCCTTGCGCGCTGATTTAACCTCTGGAGAGGGTGAAAAGAAATTTAATCAGGAAAAATTAGAGAAGACCCGAAGTCTCGTTTCTGCTCTTAACAGTTTACCACCTTATGAGGGTCTGGTGTATCGTCACGATACAGATTTCCCCGGCTTTAAGGAGCTAAACCAGGTGGGTGGTATTGTGAGCGATATGTCTTTTACGAGTTCTTCCAGGGAAGCCTATTCTCTCAAAAAGATTGAAAACCCCCCCGACATATTAAATGTGATTCAATCCAAGACGGGGAGATTTATTAAACCCGGCTCTTATTATTCTAATAGCCTGGCCGAAGATGAAAACGAAGTTCTTTTTAAGCCAGGAACTCAATTCAAGGTTGTTAAACGCTATGAAATAGATCAGCACGGGCAATTTCCTGTTGATATGGACCCTGAACTTTTAAAGGCTCTGAACAAAGATATAGAGAAGGCCACCATAAAAATGATTCTCAAAAAAGAGGAAGTTTAAGTGGGTAAATCCAACAGCAAGGGCGAGGAAACCGGCGAACAATGGCAGGGCCGCTTCATTTTACCTTCTACCGGCGAGGAAGTGGAAGTGTACCGCCCGGAAGGTATGACTTACCCGGTAGATGCGCGGGTAAAATGGCTGACCCCCGGCGAAGGGCGCGAGGCTTTGAATGCCCTTTTAGCCGAAATGATTATTTTAGAGTTTGACCACCTTGCCAGAGCGGTGGTGGATGGGGAAAAGTACCGCATTGACCCTTTGCAAGAACTGGGGCAGCGCGAAGGTGGCTGGCTAGAAACCTGCCTGGCAACCGACCCCGAACGCTACGACCTGATACGGGATAACGAAAGCCAGCATCACCAGGGGAAGCGGCTGGATTTACTTTTGAGCGCGGAACTGACCTTGCGCTGCAGTCTCAAAGGTTTTGAGGGCCAAAAGTCGCCGCCGAGCTGGGTTGGGCGCGCCCGTAAAGTTTACCCGGATTTACTCCAAACCCTTAAGGGTAACGAGCTTTTCCAATATGTGGCCGCCTAATTTGAACAATACGCAAATTATTCACACCCCTTTGTTTGCTCACAGTAATGCATAAAGAAGTATAACCCGGCTTTAATGGCAGCCGCCGAATTATTTTCCAGCCCTGGATTGCTTCTTCATTATTTTTTCACTCAAACCTTTTACTCGAATCTAACAGATACTAAACCCGCACCATCCGCGATGCCAGGCTCCAGGTTCGGATTGCTAGTAAAAGTGAAACTTATTAATCTTTTCCAGTATGCAAAGCCGGCTTGTCCTGTTCATTGGAAGTCCAGCTAACTGAATTATAGTTTATGCTCAGGACTAAATCCTGGGGGTAATTGCCAAAGTGGCTGCCAAAGAGGTTTAGCCCGCCGACGTTTTCCGCATCAGGTTTGACGCCAATTCTAACCGAAATAAAGGACGATTTTCACCGAAAGCGTCGGGAAAAGACAAAAAGCCAGGTTGCCCGGCCTGAAGACCGTTGTACTGTTAATCGTAGCCTCGGTTCTGGCCTTGATCTGGTTTTACCCTTTTTTGTGGATGCTCTCGGCTTCTCTAAAGCAGCCCCTCGATATTTTTAGTGATGGGTTAAATCTGCTGCCAAAAGAAATTCAATGGGGGAAACTATACCCGGGCCTGGCAAGACGCCGGTTTCAGCCACTATCTATTAAATTCGGTCCTGGTGACGGTTGGCACTACAGCCCTGGTCCTGGTTCAAACTTCGTTAACCGGCTATGTCCTGGGACGCTATAAATTTCTTGGCAAGAAAATAGTGATTGGGGTTCTGGTTGGCACCCTTTTTGTGCCGGTCGGTTACACAATTATTCCCCAGGTCCAGATTGCCCAGACCCTGGGACTACTAAACTCTTTATTGGGCATGATTGTTGTTATGGGGGCCGCGGGCATACCACCTCTATCCTGCTTTTCACCGGCTTTTTTAACCGGATACCCAAGGAACTGGAGGAAGCAGCCCTGCTGGATGGGGCGGGTTTCGTCGCGATTTTCTGGCGAATAATGCTGCCTCTGTCCGTGCCTATTATTGCTACCGTAACCCTATTAACTTTCCTGGGTTCCTGGAACAATTTCTTTATCCCCCTGGTCTTTACCTTTAGCCGGCCAGAACTGCGGACTTTAAGCGGACCCCTTACGCGGAGAAATTGGCGCAACGAAGCGCTTTTCCTCTCCAATGCTGCTCCAGAAATCCTGCGTTTCAAGCCTTGATTACCCTGATGCCCAGGTTTGTAAACCCGCTTTCATCTTCAGGTGAAATGCCGGAATCGGTGACAAGAATATTTATAGCCGAGGAAGGCGCCAGAAACGCGGTTGAAACCCGCCCGATTTTGGTATGGTCGGCTACCAGGACCATTTGCCGCCCGATTCTAAGGATGGCCCGGTCGGTCATTGTTTCCGGCAGGTACTGGTTAGTGAGGCCCTGTTTAAAATCCAAAGCCCGGATACCAATAAAAACTTTATCCGCCCGGACTTCGCCCAGAGCCTGTTCGGTAATATGGCCGATCAGAGAAAGCTCGGTACGCCGCAGCAGACCGCCCAGGCTGATGATCGTTATTTCCGGGAAGTTAACCATGGTATTCAATACCGGCAGGGAATTGGTTATTACGGTCAAATTTTTCCGGCTCACCAGGTTGCGGGCTACTTCCAGGACGGTCGTGCCGCTACCCAGGAAGATTGTTTCCCCATCTGAGACAAGCTCCGCCGCCGCCCGGCCAATGCGCTGTTTTTCTTCTCCCTGTTCAACCAGGCGGTCAAAGATGGGTAGTTCTGGCGGCGCTTGCTGGAGCGGGATGGCCCCACCGTGGAACCGCTGAATCAATCCCTGCTCGGCCAGCGCGTCTAAATCTCGCCGGGCCGTAGCCTGGCTTATACCAAATTGCTGGCAAATCTGGGCGATAGTCACACGCTGCTTGCGCTCGATTAAACGCCGTAACTGCGCTTGCCGTTCTAATGTGGAAAGATTGTTAGCCGTTTCCATGGTAACCTCATAATCAGTATCAATCAACTTTAACTCAGAATAGCATTTATTTAAGCAAGGTTCAAGTCTTCAGGGTCTTTTTTGTTAAATATGGTTCACCAGCCAGCATATTTTCCAGGTTTAGCCCAGATTAAAAGCAGTTTTTCGGTTGATTGTTCATTGACAAGCATAATTTCCGGTGTTAGTATGATAATAATGATTGTTTTATGAGTATGTGTGATTGCTTTGACTTATTTCCAGGTAAGCGGCTTATCCAGACTGGAAAAAATAATTAGCGGAGTCCTGGCTCCGGCAGCGCTGCCCGCGCCATTATTAAACTCCTCATTCCGACTTTTAGGGAACCATTCGAAAATTACGGCAAAAGTAGGCTTTGAAGCTGCGGTCGAAAATGAGAGCCTTTTGTTAAAGCAATCCGAGCAGGAGCAACATACGGGCGAAGCAAGCGAGCTTTTCCGGCGAACGCGGTGACCCGGCAGCTTGTTGCAAAAACAAAGGGCCAATTTTAAGAGCCGCCTGAAAGAAACCGGCGGGCCAGGCTAGAAATCAATTAATTACAAAGGAGCAATTATTATAATGAGCAATCTGGAGGGTCAGGGCCCAAAAATAGACGGGCAAATTGAGCAGCTAACCGGCGCTCAGACGCTAAACGAAATTCTCTCGCAGCCGGCGGCCTGGCAGGACGCTTTAGATGTTGTCCAGGCGAACCAGGCCGCGCTTAAAGAACTGTGGAACAATAATGATTTCTCGGAAATAATAGTTACCGGCTGCGGCTCCACCTATTACCTGTCCCTGGCCGTGGCGCCGCTATTTCAGGAGCGGTTGAAAAAACCGGCCCGCGCCGTCCCGGCTTCAGAATTGCTCCTTTTCCCCGAACTGATTATAAGCCCCGGCAGCAAACCGCTATTGCTGACAATCTCCCGGTCAGGCCGCACCACCGAAACAATCCTGGCCGCCAGGGCTTTTAAGTCCAGGCATTCCGGCCCGGTCCTGAATATAGGCTGCTATAACAATACCGAACTGGCCGCCGAAAGCGATTTATCGCTAATTATCAGCCAGGGCCAGGAACAAAGTGTGGTCCAGACCCGCTCCTTTAGCGCGATGCTGGTCGCAGCCCAGGCTACCGCGGCCCTTTTGTCCGAAGAAGGACAGGCGGCCTCCATGCAGGGGCTTCCCGCGACCGGCGAAGAAATTATTGCCAGGCAGTATGACCTGGCCCGCCAGCTAGGTCAAAGTGGTGGGTTCGAGCGGTTTTATTTCCTGGGGTCCGGTTTGCAATACGGCCTGGCCTGCGAAGCTAACCTGAAAATGAAGGAAATGTCGCTATCCATCTCGGAAGCTTTCCACTTTATGGAATTCCGGCATGGGCCAATGTCAATGGTCAACCGGCAGACGTTGGTGGTGGGCCTTCTTTCGGAAAAAGTTCGCTCTTATGAACTGGATGTGCTGCGCCAGATGCGGGCTTTAGGCGGTAAGACCCTTGTGCTGTCCGAGCAGGAAGCGCCAGCCGAAGCCGCCGACTACCAGGTTAACTTTAATTCGGGGCTAACCGGCAGCAAACACGGCGTGCTTTATCTGCCGGTTTTGCAAATGCTGGGCTATTTCCGGGCTATTGGCAATAACCTCAACCCGGACCAACCGCATAACCTGACCGCTGTAGTTGTCTTAAACGGAGCCGTTTAAGGATAGCTGGCGGGGAATATAAAGGCGAGTTTCAGTAAGAATACTTATTACGAAAGGAACATTATAGAATTAAATTTGGATAAGCCGGAAAGGGCATAGCTGGAACAAGGCCGGGGTGGAAAGTTTTTCGGAACTATAAAACGCAGTTGCATAAAGATACTGTTTCGCGCCTGTTTGTGGTAAAGTTACTCTTTGAAATAATAGAGTAAACAGGTTGTGAGATGGAGAATGAAAAATGACTGCTACTTTTGCAGAACTGGGTCTAAGCGAATTAACCCTCAAAGCCCTTAACGAGCTTGGTTATGAGGAACCGACTCCCATACAAACCCAGACTATCCAGTTACTGCTCCAGGGGCAGGACGTAATTGCCCAGGCCCAGACTGGAACGGGTAAAACGGCGGCCTTTGCCCTGCCGATTATTGAAAAGCTGGACGACACTGTTCACGCCACCCAGGCCCTTATTTTAACGCCTACCCGCGAACTGGCGATGCAGGTCGCCGAGGCTTTTCATTCTTATGGAAAATACCGGCGGCTGTCGGTCTTGCCGGTATACGGCGGGCAGCCGATTGAACGGCAGTTGCGGGCGCTCCGGCAAGGGGTGCAGGTAGTTGTCGGCACGCCGGGCCGGGTGTTGGACCATATTCGCCGGGGCACGTTAAAGTTGCAAGAGGTGCAGTTTATCACCCTTGACGAAGCCGATGAAATGTTAGATATGGGTTTTGTGGAAGATATTGAGTCGATTCTAAAAGAAATTCCCGAAACCCGCCAGATGGCTTTGTTTTCGGCGACTATCCCAGCGCAGATAGCAAACCTGGCTAAAAGGTACATGCATGAGCCCCAGCGCATTACTATTAAAGCCGAGCAGACAACCGTTCCCCAGATTCGCCAGACCTTTTATGAGATCGGGCGGCGAGATAAATTTGAAGTGCTGGTGCGCATCCTCGATTATGAAAAACCAACCTCGGCCATCATTTTCTGCCGCACTAAACTTGAAGTGGATACGCTTGGGCAGCGCCTGACGGCGCGAGCTTATTCGGCGGAAACCCTGCACGGCGACCTGAACCAGAGCCAGCGCGACCGGGTAATGTCCCTGTTCCGGGGTGAGAAAGTAGAATTGCTAATTGCGACTGATGTAGCAGCGCGGGGTCTGGATATAGAGCACGTTTCGCACGTCATAAATTATGATATTCCATTGGACCCGGAAAGCTATGTCCACCGGATAGGACGGACCGGGCGGGCGGGCCGGACGGGTTGCGCTATTACCCTTGTTACGCTCCGGGAGCGCCGTTTGTGGCAGATGATTCAGAAGTCAACCGGGGCGACCTTCCAGCGCATGCAAATGCCGACCATCGCGGACGTAATCGAGCGCAGGCAGGAACAGTTCAAGGATAACATTCGCGAAACGCTGGGCCAGGACGGTTTAGAGCGTTATATGGTACTGGTCGAAGAACTGGCTGACGAATTTAGCCCGGCTGAAATTGCGGCGGCGGCTTTCAAAATGCTGCTCGGCCCTACCACCGAAGAAACCGAAGATAAATTGGCCGGGTTCGAGGATGCCGAAGTGGATTACGACCGCCCTGCGCCACGCTTGCGGCGGGACCGTGACCGGGACCGCGATGACCGCCAACCCGGCAGCAGCGCCGAACGGGGCATGACCCGGCTTTATCTCAGAGTGGGGCGGGATGATGGCGTCCGGCCGGGTGATATTGTGGGCGCGATTGCTAACGAAGCGGATATTCCAGGCCGCTCTATCGGCGCCATTGAAATTTATGACGACTATACCTCGGTTGATGTGCCCAGCGATGAAGCCAACCGGGTAATCCGCGCTATCAAAGAAACCAGAATCCGCAACCAGAAAATCATACCAAGCCTCACCAGGCCGGACCCCGGACCGCGGGAAGAACGCTCCGGGGCGGCCCCACGCCGGGAAAGGACCGAACCCTGGAAAGACAGAAGCGACACGGTCCCACGCAGAGTACGACCTGACACCGCTTCGCGCCGGGAAAGGACCGAGGCGGCGCCCTGGAAAGAGCATGATGAGGCTCCCCGCAAAGAATGGGCTAAACCCACATCGAAAGACGGGAATAAACCCGCGCCAAGGGCTTCTCGCAAGCGCAAGGATGAACTAAAAACCTCCGGTAAGCGGCCCAAATCAAAATAAAGGTCTACGGTTTATCCGGTATAAAATCAGGTTTATACTTTATATTTGAGAATTAACCGGAAAGATAAGCCGAGTATTAACTTTCTGGTGCCAGACAAGATTACTTAGCTGGTTATAGTATAACGGCATTACTGACAGTGGGTAAGGTATTAATACCCGACCTTAGACTTATTTTTTGTTGGATAAATTTATTATCTTCTGGACAGTTTTCGCTCAATAAGTTAAGATTGAAAGGCTTTTCGGCTAACAAACTCCCACCCGTAAAGGAAAATAAAATGGACGAGCAACGCTATAAGACTATGGAAGAATTCTGGCCGTTTTACGTCCGGGAACATGCCAGGCCGGTCACGCGCTGGCTGCATTTTGCCGGCACCAGCACTCTTTTCGCGTTTATCCTGGCGGCAATCATCCGGCGCAGCCCAGGATTGTTAATCCTGGCCGTTATCACGCCGTATGCTTACGCCTGGGCCGGTCATTTCTTCTTTGAGCATAACCGCCCCGCTACCTTCAAGTACCCGGTTAAATCTCTCCTGGCCGATTTTATAATGTACGGCAAAATGTGGCAGGGTAAGATGGACCGGGAAGTAGCCCGTTATAACGCCGCTGAACCTCATATTTAGAACGCCTAAACGAAAGGAGCCGCCGCTTGAACCCTGACCTTGCCGCCGCAAGCACTGCCCCCGTTGTCGCTACCCAGGCTTTATCCAAACGTTATCGCAATAATTATGTGGTCAATCAGGCCAACCTGACCGTGATGCCGGGCGATGTCTTCGGCTTGCTCGGACCGAACGGGGCCGGAAAGACTACCATTATAAGGATGATGCTCGGGCTGGTCCGGCCAAGCAGCGGGCGGGCTTTACTCTTTGGTTTGGATATCGGGACGGACCGCAAGAAAATATTGAATAAAACTTCGGCTATCGTGGAAGCGCCGTCCCTTTACCCCCACTTGAGCGGCTGGGACAACATGAAAGTGATGGGTTACACCGCCGGAATAACCGACGAAGCGAAAATGCGGCAGGCTCTCAGCCAGATGGGCATGCTGGAACGGGCCAGAGATAAGTTTCAGACCTACTCGCTGGGCATGAAACAGCGTCTATGTATCGCGGCGGCTCTCCTGACCGACCCGCAACTGATTATCCTGGACGAACCGACCAACGGCCTCGACCCCGCCGGTATCCAGAATATCCGCGAACTTATCAAAACTCTATCCAGCCAGGGCCGAACCGTCTTTTTATCCAGCCACCTGCTAAACGAAGTCCAGCAGGTCTGCAACCGGGTCGCCATCATCGAGCGCGGCAATATTATCGCGCAGGGGCTGGTCGAGGAGATGTTAGCCAGCCAGAATAATATCCAGTTACGGGTGCCGCAACGAGATTTAGGCCGGGCCGTCCAGGCTTTACAAACACTGGAATTTGCCCGGAATGCGCGCCCGGCGGGCGAATATATCGTGGTGGACGGCGCGGCCAACCAGGGCAGCGAACTTAACCGGGCGCTGGCCCAGGCCGGGATTTATCCTTCCGAGATTATTCCGCGCCATCTTTCACTCGAAGAATTTTTCCTGAGCGTTACCAACCAGCCGCCCGCGCCCGCCGGATACCCGCCTCAGCCCTACGGCGCACCCCTTTACCCTAACCAACCGCCCCCGTTTCCCGGCCAACCCGTAGGAATGGTTCCCGGTTATCCGCCGCAAAGCTTCGGCCAGCCAAACGGGCCGTTGGACCAGCCGGGTAATGCGCCCCAATTTAACTACCCGGCAGCGCCACCGCCGGGTTATTTTCCACAAGCGCAGGCGGGCGGCTACTCGCCCCAGCCAGGTTTGCCGGAGTTAAGGGGCGGTTACCCACGTCAGCAAAATCAAGCGGCCCCTGAACCGAAAAGCCAGGATAACCAGAAAGGGCCGGACCATGCTTAATCTTGTACGGGCCGAAATCCTGAAGTATATCCGGCTAAAATTGGTTTTATTTATCGCCTTTGCCCCGGCCATTATTAGCCTGCTGGTGGCGGGCGCTTACCTGTTCATGAAAGTAGCGGGGGTTGATTTTGGTAACGTCCCGGGCGAGGTTGGCCTGGCAGCTACCGGCGGCGGAACCTTTGGGCTGGCCTCGGGTTTCGTGATTGTGGCGGTAAACGGCGTTTACCTGATTGGTCTCGTTATCACCGGAGGGATGGTCGGCTCCAACGAATACGGCTGGCACACCATCAAAATGCTGGCAACCCGCGAGCCATCACGGCCCCGCATAATGCTCAGTAAGACCCTCTTTCTGCTAACCCTGACCGCGTTTATGGCCGGGGTAGCCACCGTGGGCTGGCTCATTCTCGGCCTGCTGTTCAAAGCGCTTTACAACGCGGGCGATACCGGCAGCCTGGACGCCGAGGCTATCGGCAAAGGTTTTCTCTACCTGTTATTTACCTTCGCGGTGAACTTTTTATGGAGCGTCCTGGCTATGTTTCTGGCGGTCCGGTTCAAATCGGTGGTAGTCGCCATAATCTTTTACTTTATAATTAACACCCTGGATGGTATCGTATCGACCCTCGGGGAAGCCGCCCTGAGCGGGCAGCTTGGCACCCGGTTTCCGAACTGGCTCGAACCGCTCATTAATATAACAAAATTTATCAGCCCGTTCCTGGTAAATTTTAGCCTGAACCAGCTTACTTCCGGCCCGAACAACCCCAATTTTATTCAGAGCATTTCAGCCGTCCAGTCAATAATTGTGCTGCTGGTCTGGATGGGGCTTTTTATATGGGCAGCCGTGGCAGTCTTCCGGCGGCGCGATATTACCGAGTAAAAGGGGTTTGGAAGCCGGTTAAAACCATTTTTTGCGTTTAAAAACCCACCAGATAAGGCCTGTAACCACCACCATCAGGCAGATACACCAGGGGTAGCCGTATTGCCAGGATAATTCAGGCATATTGGTAAAGTTCATGCCGTAAATACCGGCAATCAGGGCATCTGACATCAGAATGATTGAACAGGCAGTGAGGGTGCGCATGACGATGTTAAGGTCGTTTGAAATCACGGCCAGGTTTGCGTCAAGCGCCCCACTTAAAAGGTCACGATAAGAGTCAACGGAATCGGTAACGCGGACAAGGTGGTCATAAACGTCCTGAAAATAGAAATTGGACTTTTCCGAAAAAATTGGGCTATCATGCCGGGTTATTACGTTTAGCAGGTCGCGTTCCGGCGCGACAATCCGGCGTAAATTAATCAAATTGCGTTTGATTGCCAGAATGGTCTGGGTGTAATTGTGGCGACGGCCTTTGGTCTCCTGAAAAATCAGGTCTTCCAGTTCTTCAACCTGGTCTATAATAGTATCCAGCACCGGGAAGCATTCGTCGACAAGGGTATCAAGCAAGGAATACAGCAAAACCCCGATATCGCGGTTAATTACGTAGGAGTTACTTTCCCAGCGTTTTTTGGCTTCTTTGAGGGCTGGAACTTCGCGGTAATGGACCGTTACCAGGAAATTTTCGCCCATAAACATGTCAATTTCGGTGGCCCGGAACCGGTTGGCTTCCAGGTCGTAATCTAGCGAATAAAAGACCACCAGATAAAAATTTTCGTACTCATCCACTTTAGGGCGCTGGTGCTGGCCGGTGGCGTCTTCGAGGGCCAGAGGATGAAAAGCAAATTCTTCACCAATTTTTTTTAATTCATCGGCGCTGGGATTATTCAGGTCAATCCAGATAAGGTTACCTTTTTCTTTCACCAGTTCGCTAACTTCGTCAAGATTATCAACATACTCAAATTTCTGGGTCTGCTTACAAAAGAAAACCGGCGTAATCATTTTCCACCATCAATTCTAACCATATTTTGCAGTCTTGAGTTATAATTTCCAGACTACAAGCGCAAGCCTTCTAAATACTCCCTGTTATAAAAACAATCATATCATGGCTTTGTTTGATTTGACAGTTTTACCCCCAATAAAAACCACCCTTAAAGGGTGGTTTCGAAGAAATTAGCGGTCGTTCTAGGATTGAATTTCCAGGTAAGCTGACGAGGCCCAGCCGGTTTTACCCTGGTATTCTATCTGATACCAGGTAAGACCGTCTGCGTCCTTCGGACCGTCTTTGATGTTAACTTTCTCGCCATCCTTGATTGAAGTTACTTTAGCGCCGGACTTGCTGGGAGTTTCGCGCATATTCAGCCCATCCCCACCGGTGCCTTTAACCAGGGCGGTTTTGGAGGCGGCGGCGGTGGTAGCAGCGGCGGTAGTCCCGGCAACAGTGGTGCCACCGGCCCCGGCAGCGGTTGTTTTGCTTGCGCCGGTAGTCGCTCCACTACCGGAAGTAGCGGTGCTTCCTGCGCCGGGAGTAGCGGCAACGGTGACACCGGCGGCGACGGTGCCGGCAGGAACGGTAGGGTTGTTCGGGTCTGACTTTTTGCCGATATTGGCAACCAGCACAACAGCCAGAATTAAGACCAGAACAACACCAATTGCCCAGGGTAGGATTTGACGATTCATAGCAATTCCTTCCAAATTCCAGTTCCGGGTAAAGGGCGCTTTCTCCCGCAAGATTGCTCTCCAATCCCTGGTGACTGGCATATTAGCTGCTGGTTGATCTTCTTTGACCGGCCTGAATCTTGCCGGGGCGGGTTGAGATTGTTTTCTGGGCTCGTAGGGGCGCGGCCGGTTATTTACCGGCAACGCTTCCTGGATCCGGATTGGTTCTTTTTCGGCGCCATACTGGGAGCCGTAATTACCCGGCTGGGTAGGGTATTCCCGGCCTGAAGGCTCCCGACCGGAAGGCGGCGAGTAATTATTGCCCGGCCCTTGCCCTGGCGGGTAATCGTCCATTTCATCGAACTGATTTCCTTCCGGCATATCTTGCTCCGTCCATGCTTGAGGTTGTTTCGATTTAGGCGGCGCATATTGTTGGGGTTGAGCCCGATAAGGCCGGGTAGGAGCCTGGTCTTCGTAGGTGGGAGCAGCCTCGTTAAAGTTTCCCGGCTCCTCAAAATCGGCCGAGTTATCCCCATAAACCTGTCCATAGCCTGACGCCGGTGGAGGCGTGGGCGCAGGCTGCGTGATAAACGGGCGGACGGCTTCCTGGGGGGTATAGCGGCGTGGAGTGGGCGCGGGAGCGGTTTCCTGCGACCCAAGATTATTCTGGGTTTCCTGGTCCTGACCCTGGTCCTGGTTCGAGTAATTACGCGGTGAAAAATCCTGCGGCTGGTTCGGGTAAATACGCGGCGAAGGTTCAGGCGTATTGAAATTGCGAGCCGCGGGCGCCTGGTTTTGCGACCCAAAATTTTGGGAACCGTAATTTTGCGAGCTGTAATTCTGCGAATTGAAACTCCGACCGCCGCGCGGATTATAGGACGGGTAGGCGCTCTCCGGGGCATCGGCATAACCGCTGCTGTTTCCATTCCCGTTTCCATTCCCGTTACCATTTGAAGCGGGCGTTACAAGCGGTTGGCGCGGGCTTGTGGGCGGCTTGCTATCCGGGTTCAAGGCCGCCCGCGAAATTATCGGGGACGGGTTCGTGTTGACCGAGCGGACGGCATCATCGGAAGCCTTGATAGCAAAGCTGCGGTCGGCCAGCGGGTGTTTGTAAACACTCAGGGACGGGCGGTCGGAAGCGGCTAAAGGGGTCTGATAAGTTTCGGCGGACGGCTCGGAAGCCCGGCTAAGGAACGGGTCGTTATCGGTATAGCTGGCCGGGGCTACCGGGGAAACCGGCCCGGTAATAGGTTTAATAGGTGTTACATTTGAATTGGTAATCGGGCGTTCATCCGAAGCGATAGTAGGGGTAACCTGCCCGGACGCCAGAGCCTCCCAGTAAATACGAGAGCGGAAACCGCCTTCACAATCAATTGTATTAGCATCTACCAGGTGGTTAGCGTGAGGAGGATATAATTTGGTGTTACGACACCAGCCCTTACGCCATAGCGGCGCAGGCTCATAGAAACGACAATTGCCACATTTCCGGTTACGCGGTATTCCACGTGTTTCTTGGGGTTCTGCTCCCATTTAAATCTATACCTTTTTACTTTCAGGGAACCGAAAGTGCCAATTTGAGTCGTCAGGCTGAATAAAAACACTTTCCCAGGTACACAGCCGAATAAAAGTGCCTTGCTTTAGCTGTGCCTTATCCCAACTTCAGGATTCATTAAGAAAAAAAATAAGCTGCCTTTAACGGGCCTCAGTTCTATTTAGTCTACCCGATTAGGTCGGAATAGTCAATTTAATCACGACTTTCGCTTTGAACCTGAGAAGCCTTCTGGATACTAGGAAAGCATATTCAAAATAAGTGTTTCAAGCGAAAGTCGTGTTAATTTAGAACTTAAAATTGAACGAGATTAGCCGGTCAATAATATTAACCATAAAAAGTCTCAAAAAGTTTGAATACTCTTTGAGACTTTTTAACAGGTTTACAATAAACCCTTTTACCGGCCTATCAACTGGTTCAGCCGGGCCAGGTCATTGTTGGCGGCCGCTATTTCAGCGGTGCCGCGGGCCGTATCACCCGCCGCGAAAGCCTGCGCCGCTAAATCCTGGTGGGCTCTGATTGAGCGGACCAGGTCCGCGATGCTAGCCGTCTGGCTGGGCGCGACAGTCGGGCCGCTTGCCGCAGTCGGGGCGGGTGTGCCACCCACCGCCGGAGGGCTGCCGACCGGGGCCGGGGCCGGGGTACCGGGCGGCGAAGTCGGATTTGCCACGGGTGACGTATTCGTGCCTGGTGTGGTCGTGCCGGTCCCGGGTTGGCCCGGCGTAACCGCGACCTGCTGGCCCCTGGTAAAGACTTCGGTCAGGGCCGTTGAAAGCAACTTGGTCCGGTCGTCATCGTTACCAGGCTTACTGACATAGACCTTGTCATTCGCCCCGACCGCCACGAACTGGAGTTGGGGCAGGGCGGTGCTGGACCCTTGCAGGTAATAGGGCATGATATACAAGACCGCTTTATCAACCGGGATAATAATGATAGGTCCGGCAGGCAGACTGGACGACCCGCTATTGAGCAAGGAGCGTTGGCTTGAGAAGTCCGGTAGGGCCTGGATTTTTGAGAAGAACTGAGCCGGGCCGTCTATATTGACCGAAGGGTCGAAGTTAAAGACCGCCAGTTGCCCGTAATGGTCGGCATCCATGCGGGCCGCCATCCACGAAACCAGGTTGACCTTCTGTTGGGGCTGGAAGACGTTTATCAGGACGAACTCATTTTTAGTTTCGCCGGGTAACTTCGTCACCAGGTAATAAGGGTCGTACTGGCTGGCGTTGGTCCCGGAACCGCTGCGGGGGTCTACCGGAACCTGCCAGAGGTCTTCCGAGTTGTAGAACTTGGTCGGGTCGGTGACGTGGTAAATGCTATAGACCTGGGTCTGGACCGTGAAAAGGTCTTCCGGGTAGCGTATATGCGCCCTTAATTCCGCCGACATCTGGCTCATCGGCTTGAACATTCCGGGGTAAATATTCGCATAGGTCTGGGCAATCGGGTCAACCGAAGGCTTGTCCACCAGGTAAAAGGTAGTCGTGCCATCATAGGCGTCAATAACGATTTTGACCGAGTTGCGGATATAGTTCGCGGTGGGGTCCATCGAATTCGGCAGATCTACGGTAGTCCCGGTCAGGCGGTTAAGCGGGTTGCTGTGCGGGTAAAGGTTGCTTTCGGTGTAAGCGTCCTGGATAAAGAAAAGTTTGCCTTCCGCCGCAACCAGGTAGGGGTCATTATCGAGCCGCAAGAACGGGGCAATCTGGTTTATCCGTTCGCTGATATTGCGGCGGAAAATCAGGCGGCTGTTGTCAGTTACGGCGTCACTGATTAACAGGTTAAAGTCGCCCATTTTAGCGGCGAAAGCTGCTTTGACGAACCAGTTGTTGAGGGGAATCCCGCCTTTGCCGTTATACTTGAATTTGACATCATCGGCTCCCTGGAAGGGGTAGTCAATCTCGTCCAGGGTCGTCCCAACGATGCTGTAATTGTTTTCGGCGACACCTTGCCCGAAATAAATCCGGGGCTGCTGGACCGGCAAGAGGGTACTGCTAAAGGGGAAGCTCTGGGTAATCAGGTCTATCGGCCGCCCATCGGTTGTTACCTGGTTGACCGGGCTGGCCTGGATGCCGTAACCGTGGGTGTATTGGAGGTGCAAACTTTGCCAGGTCTGCGTTTGCAGGTTATTCACTTCCAGTTCGCGGGCACCAATCATGACCTGGGTTTCAGTGGGGCTGGTATTGCTATTTAAGGACAGGTTGTAGCGGTCAATATCAATATCCGTAAAATCATAGTACCGTCGCAAGGTCTGGGTCAGGTCGTAAATACCTTTGAGCTTTTCATAGTCCCACAACCGGGCGTTAGCCTCGATATAAGGATTATTTTGAATGTCCTGCTGGGTCAGGGTCGCGGTCCCCTGGAACGGGACTTCTTTCACGTTCGTATCCACTTCAAGGCCGAAAGCCTTGCGGGTCATGGCGATGGTGTTGGAAATATATTTTTGCTCTTTGGTCAGTTCGTTCGGCTTGACGCTAAAGTTCTGATAGACCGAAGGATAAATCCCGGCCACCAGGATATGCCCTACCAGCCAGATAAGACTGGCCGTCACGAGCAGCATAACACCGCGCCGGGTGTTGCGGATGAAAATATTGACCAGCAGTAAGACGGCCGCCGCCGCTACGATAAAGGTCAGGATGGTATTAGCCGGGTACTGAGCGTCGTAATCAGTCGCGCTGGTGCCGAAAGCCCGGCCTCGCAACGAATAGACCAGATCCCAGTTACTAATCTGGTAGCCGAAAGCGAACAGGCCGAGTAGAATCGCGCCCAGCACCGAAGCGTGGGTTTTTATAGCGGGCGTGACCGTAAAAGCCCGCCCGCTCAGGCTAAAACGCAAGAAGTAGACGGCTAAAGAAGCAATCAGGGTTACCACGAACAGCCCGACGGCCCAGCCCTGTAAGAAGCTGAAAAAAGGCACGTCAAAGACGTAAAACCCGATGGATTTGTTGAAAATCGGTTCTTTGTCGGTCCAGGGGGCGGCGTTCAGGTAGAACAAAATAGTCTGCCATTTGCTGGACGCGGCCCCGGCCAGAAACAGGCTGATAATAACCGCGCCGGCCACAAAAGCCCAGTTCAAAAAGCGGACCCCGCCGCCCAGGAGAGCCGTCATCGGGTTATCCTGGGCATTTATCACCGGGCCGCGCGGCCCGAACCGCCTTGCCACGCTCACGTTAACCATTATCACGGCGAACGCAATCACAAAGGCAATCGCAAAGACAATAAGCGGTTGCCAGAAACGCACCCAGAAGGCGCCGGTCTGCTGGACTTCCTGGAACCACATAAAGTCGGTCCAGAAGTTCAAGGCGTTAGGCCCAAGAATCAGGAGCAGCACGATAACAACGGCCAGGCCAATCAGGGCAACGGCGCCCCGGCCAAAGCGGGGCATCTTTATCTCGGGCAGTTGGCCGTTGCCGCCTCCGCCAAAGCCGCTAAACTGGCCGGTGTTAAAGTCAAAACCGCCAAAAGTGTTTCGCCCGTTACCATTTGAAGCCGGTCGGGGCCGGGATACGCGGGGCAAATCGTCTTCGTCGGTATCGTCCGCGTCGTCGGCAGGGGAGGTATCTTTAGCGGATGCGGCCTTATCGGGGTCGGACTTATTTTCGGGCGATTTAGGGGCAGGGTCGCCCGGTTGTTTTGGGTGGCTGGAACGGAAGCGGGTAAAATCAAAGTTCTCGAAGGGGTCTTTGGGGTCTTTAGGGTCTTTAGGGTCTTTGCCCTCTTTACCTTCACGGTCGGGGTCTTTGTCGGGACCGTCACCGCCGCCGCCCCGTCCACCGAACAGGTTATGAGGCTGGCTGATTTTGTCGTAAAGGCGTCCTAACTCTATTAACATAAAATTCTCTCTCTCGCTAATCCTGGTGGTTGGCAACAGGGCAAGTTCAGGGGAGGGTTACAACCTGGCCCGGTTGAAAAGAAATACGCCAATCAAGGCTATTAAAAAGGCTAAAGTTCCCAGTAAAGGGGCGTTCCCGTTAAAGGGGAAAGTCAGTAAGGCCAGGGCCAGGGCTATTCCAAATAGGCCCAACGGCAGCCGCAAAGGATACAGCGTCCGTTCCTGGTTAGAGTTTAGCCTGGTCCGCCGCGCCCAGGTAATTTTTGGTGAAACTGAAAAGGCTACTTTTGGGCTGGCCGCCTGAAATACCCGGCTAGACTTAAAGTCGCTCCGGGGCGGCGGCTGGTTCTGGCCGGTCCGGTTCTGGCGGGGCTTTGTCCATTCAACAGCTTCGGGCGGAAGGTCAACCGGCGGCAAGGCCTGTTCAGCAGTTTCCAGTCTGCGCTTCTTATACGGGGCAAACTGGCTAATTGTTTCAGGGTTATTCGAATTTTTAACAGTCTTGCCGTTCATAACGCTCGGGCGGAAAGAATTGGTCTCCTGGCGGGAGGAAGGATTTTCCTGCCGGAAGGCAACAGGGTCTTCCGGCTCGGCGTAACGGCGGCGACCGGCGGTGTAATGGGCCGGAGTGTTTTCGTTAAGGGTCGCCAGTTGAGGATTCTCAAACGGCGTCATGGTTTTGTCGGCGAGCAGCTCCTGCTGGCGTTTGTAGGCCCATTCAAGCCCGACCCTGGCCCGGTTGTTTTCGGGGTTTATCCGCAAGACCTTCTCAAGGCAGGCCACCGCCTGGTCGGTATCGCGGACGATAGCGGCTTTCCAGACCAGGGCTTCCTCAAAGTCGGGGTGTTGCGCCAGGATAGCGTCAAAGATTTCCTCGGCCCCGGTGCGGTCCCCGGCCCGGGCCATGGTTATCCCCTGGCGCATCCGGCCCTGTAAAGTGCTGTTTGGTGATGAAAATGAGTTGTCGCTCATGCAGGTAGCCGCCTTTGTTAATTACATGTCCATATCTATCTGGGCGCGTTGTAGTTTACCGCTGAAATCCACGTAGACCGCTTTCCACTCGGTAAAGAAATCTATGGCGGCCCCGGCAGCCTCACGGTGGCCGTTGCCGGTCTGGCGGGTGCCGCCAAAGGGCAGATGCACTTCCGCCCCAATCGTCCCGGCGTTGATATACAGGATGCCGGTGGCAACCTCGCGCATCGCGAAGAAGGCCCGGTTTACGTCCTGGGTATAGAGCGAAGCCGAGAGGCCGTACTTCACGCCGTTATTAACTTTGATGGCTTCTTCCAGACTGTCAACGCCGATAACGACCGTGGTCGGGCCAAAGATTTCTTCCTGGGCAATCCGCATATCAGGCCGGACCTTGTTAAAGAGAGTCGGGCGGTAGAAATGGCCTTTGTCCAGCCCGTCTTCGGTCGGGATGTCGCCGCCCAGGAGCAGGTTCGCGCCCTCGGCCTTGCCAATCCGGGTGTATTCGTGGATGCGGTGGCGCTGCTTGCTGTTAATGACCGGGCCGACATCGGTGGTATCCTGCAGGCCGTCGCCCAGGCGCAGTTTTTCAATCCTGCTTACCAGCTTATCGGTCAACTCTTTTTCGATAGCCCGGTGAGCGATAATCCGACTGGCGGCGGTGCAGCGCTGGCCGGTAGTGCCAAAGGCGCTCCAGACGATGCCGTCAACTGCCAGGTCGAGGTTGGCGTCGTCCATAACCATAATGGCGTTCTTGCCGCCCAGTTCGAGCGAAACCTTTTTCAGCCGCCCGGCGGTTTCGGTCAGGACGTGTTTGCCGGTTTCGGTCGAGCCGGTAAAGCTGTAAATATCAATTTCAGGGTGCTGCAAAAGGGCTTCCCCGGCAGCGCGCCCGGTGTCGCAGACCATGTTCAAGACTCCGGCGGGCAGCCCGGCTTCCTCGAAGATTTTCACCAGTTCGCGGGCGACCAGCGGCGTATCGGGCGCGGGCTTAAAGACGACCGTGTTGCCGGTAATCAGGGCGGGCATAATCTTCCAGGTCGGAATCGCCATCGGGAAGTTCCAGGGCGTAATAGCCGCCACCACGCCGACCGGGTCGCGGACGGCCATCTGAAATTTATCGAACATTTCGCTGGGGGCAGTAAAACCATGCTGGCGGCGGCCTTCCCCGGCCATGTAGTAGGTCATGTCAATGCCTTCCTGGACATCGCCCCTGGCCTCGGTCAGCACCTTGCCCATCTCCTGGGTCATCAGGCGGGCTATTTCCTCTTTGCGGGCGGCGAGGATTTGAGCTACTTTAAAAAGAAGCTCACCCCGGCGCGGCGCGGGATATTTACGCCAGTTATCAAAAGCGGCGCGAGCAGCCTGGACCGCAGCATCGGCATCGGCCGGGCCGCTTTTCGCCACCAGGCCAAGCAGTTCGCCGGTAGCAGGGTTGCGGCTTTCGAAAGTTTCGCCGCTCCGGGCAGGTACCCACTGGCCGTTGATATAATTATGCGCTTCGATAACCTGGGGCTGACTCAAACTAGCCGTCATAACATTCTCCTTCGTTTTATACCCTTTTATTCAGGTATAAATTCCTCAAAACTTGCCCGTTCTTTTCCTCGCAAGGACTTTCGCTTGAAATAATTATTTTATTACCGGTTTGATTTTCTCGCATTGAGAAGTTTTCTCAGGTCCAAAGCGAAAGCTGTGTTTGTATTGCTTTTATTATCGCTTCTTTAGTTGCTTTTGTATTGCTTTTGTATTGCTTCTATATTGCTTCTATATTGCACCTTGTAGTGTCAATTTACAAGTCTGCTGGCATCCTGTCAAGGTAGCGAAGCAGGTTCCACCGGGCAATTATAGGACAGGAAGGTTAACCTGATATGAAGGACATATTCACCTGTGGGAGGGAATTGTTTTCCCGACTTTAAGGAACAAAGCTAACCTTATTTTGTTATTTTGGGGGAACTTATGCTATAACTTAAATACCCAAACCGGAAATTACTATAAGCTGGAGGGTAAAAAAAGAATGGATGCAATCCCATTTGTTGTGTAATAACTGGCTCCAAATTGCTTAGCCTCAAAGTCTTCGAAAATAGCCCGGCTCTTTGCCTATCCGTGCCCCTGATTTAACCTATTACCGGTTTCACCCTACCTAAAGCGAGGTTTTTATGGCCCGTTTAGCCCATCAGAGCGCAAAAATCCAACCCTAACTCAACCACTCTCTGGCGGCCTCTCCTACTTGCCCACTGGCTTCTTTACTTTACCCGGCCCTGAATGGCGTTGGCGCTAGCACCAGCCCTTAGACCGAGATGCGCTGGAATGTTACCCCTTGCAGCGTTGCCCACCCCAGCATCAGACAACTTTCCTCGTTCGTAAATACGTCTAAGCCATCCGTGCGTTTCCGCACTTGCGAAAAGGTACTCTCAATGGTGTTGGTCGTCTTGATGTAACGGTGCAGCACCGGCGGGAAATCGTAAAAGGTCAAGGTTTGCTCCTCGCCTTCTCGCAAGGAGGCCACTGCCTCGGGGTAGCGTTGCTCGTAACGCCCTTAAAAAGCCTCGCCCTGGTGAGTATGGTCCACGACGAGTTGGTAGTCGCCGAAGCCGAGAACTGTGGTTGAGGAGTATTGCGCCCTGGGAAAGCCCTTATCGAGTTCTCAGCCCACAGCAACTCCGGCGAGGCCTGGCGGCAATAATGGGCGAGTGGGGTAGTCCGGCCCGCAAGTGTCAAAGTCGCGGAAAAGGGCGGGGACGGGCTTTTGGGGCAAAAATCGAGCCAGCATTGCGCTACAAGGTGGTCAAAAAGGGCCGAAAAAAGGCCAAAAGGGGCCGTAAGAAGGCCCAGGCGGCTTGATTTTGGTGGTAAATTCTCAAATTTTAACATTTTGGTGCAAAACGTCCGGGTCGAACGTTTGTTTCTATTGGCTTATTAAATCTAAACGTCAAAAGACCACGAGCGAGCGGTGTTAGCCTTCGGGTATGATTTTAAGGTGCCGTTTAACAACAACCAGGCTGAACGGGATTTGCGGATGATAAAAGTCCAGCAAAAGGTGTCAGGTAGGTTTTCGCACCGAGTGGGGGGCGAAGTGGTTTTGTCGGATCCGCAGTTACATTTCGACTTTACGTAAACAAGGGCAAAGCGCTAATTATGTTTTGAGGCAGGCTTTTAAGGGTCAACCCTTGCTGCCCAATTTACCCCCTGTGCAGTTACCCCCTTTTATAGTTTTTACATTCAACAAGGTAAAAAGTAAAGAGTTGTGCCAGCCCATATATTATAAGTCACCCGGATTTATGTAAATGGGACCAATGACCCATCTTTCAGGTCAATCTTTTTGATTTGTTGAGCTGGCGCTAGGCTGGGTCGGCGTCTTCGGGGATAAGGCCGGCGCTTTCGCCGGAAATAGCCTGGCTTACTTCGGGCGGGTTGAGGATAAGTTTGATAGGCGCAAAACTGCGGCGGTGGTGGGGCGTGACCCCTTTTTCGGTGAGGGCAGCCTGGTGTTCAGCGGTGCCGTAACCGGCATTATGCTCCCAGCCGTAGCCGGGATAGCGCAGCGCCAGCCGGTGGAGCAGGTGGTCGCGGCAGACCTTGGCTACAATCGAGGCGCAGGCAATCGAGAGCGAACGTGAGTCGCCTTTGACCAGGGCAGTTTGATTTTCAAGGCCAAGTTCCGGCACCCGGTGGCCGTCCACCAGCAAGTGGTCTACCGGGCCGACCTGCCGTAAAGCCCGTTGCATCGCCAGGGCCGTCGCCCGGCGGATATTCAACCTATCAATTTCAGCCGGGGAGGCCGCCCCGATGCCAAAAGCGACCGCTTTTTGCCGGATAACGTGGTTGAGCCGCTCTCTCTGGGCGGCTGAAAGCGTTTTAGAGTCCCGGACCTCTTCCAGGCCGGTAACGTTTTTCCCCAGAATGACTGCCGCCGCTACCACACAGGCGCAAAAAGCCCCGCGTCCCACTTCGTCCACCCCGGCCACCCGTAATTTGCCACTGTCCCAGAGCGTCTGTTCAAATTCAAGGGTAGGCATTTGCATGGCTAGGCAGGGTTAAGCGTGCGGTATTGGGACTTGTAATAAATCAGGGGGCTGAGTTCCTGGCCGTTTACCAGGGCCGGGTCAGCCGCGCCAAGCTGGACGACTTCACCCAGGAAAATGGTGTGGTCACCGCCGTCGTAAGCGTTCACAACCCGGCAGTCCACAAACCCCAGGCTTTCGGCAAAGACCGGCGCGCCTGTCGCCGCGGTATACAGGGGAATATCATCAAACGACCTTTCGGGGTCGCGCCCGGCAAAGCGGTTGGAAAGATAAGCCTGGTTTTCGTGAAGGAAGTTGACGCAGAAAGCCCCGGCGGTGGGCAAAATATCGTGAGCGGCGGTTATTTTATCAATGCAGATTAGCACCAGCGGCGGGGTGAGCGAGACCGAGGTGAAAGAGCTTACAGTAATCCCGTGATAAGCGCCATTCTTCGCGACCATCGTAACGGTAGTTACTCCGGCGGCGAAATGACTCATGGTTTTACGGAAATCAAGCGATGTAAAGGGTACCAATTCTACTCCAGCGCTATTTTTAATTAACATAATTTTTCTTTAGTCTATTATACATATTATACAAGCTTTTCTTCGACAGCTTGCAAAGCCCGGCGAGTAGCTTCCCGGGATACCGCCAGGAGCTTTTCGATTTTCTGGTAGATTGGCCCGGTGTACGCCACGTCTTTAATAGATTTGAGATTGACCCGCGCCTGGAAGACCGCCCCCTGCAAGGCAGCCTGGGCTAATATCGCGGCAGTACCCGCGTCCGTGATAGTTTGGGGGTTACCCGCTTCGGCCAGTTCCGCCGCCATCCCGCTGATAGTCAGGCAACTCCGGGCAATCGCCAGGGGTGACTCAGTCGCGCCCTGCAAGGCCGGTTGCAAAGCCGCTTTGCGGGCGGCTTTTTCCTGATCACTCTTGCGGGGCAAAGCGTAAGCAGCCATTACCCGGTCGAAGGCGGCAGCGTCGGTGTCCACGGCGGCCAGCAAACTTTCGCGCAAAGCATCACCCTCAAGAATAATTTCCCGGACCCGCTCCTCGATAGCGGCGAAAGCGGGCCGCCCGGTAGTCAGCCTTGCTACCATCGTCACCAGACCGGCCGCCGCTGCCCCGGTCAGGGCCGCCGCGCCACCGCCACCTGGAGTGGCGTCCCCGGAGCCGAGCCGGGTCATAAATTCCGCAATCGTCAGGTCTGCAAGCATTTTAATCTCTAATAGTTTAACAGTTTATCCGCCGCTTTACCCTGTACAAAAGAACGGGTTGCGGTCCTAAAAGTCCAATTTCCGCCCTGATTTTGGCCTTAAAGCCCGTTCTGCTGGCGGGCCGCTTTTAAAACATTGCCCAGGAGCGTTACATTTGTCATGGGGCCGGTCCCGCCCGGCATCGGAGTTATCGCCGCCGCGACCGGCAGCAAACTTTCAAAATCAGCGTCACCCACCAGCCTGTCGCCCACTTCACTCGTGCCGAAGTCAATAATAACCACGCCCGGTTTAACCATATCGCCCGTCACAATGCCCGGCGCACCGGCCGCGCAGAAGATAAAGTCCGCCTGGGAGGCGTACAGGCGGAAAAGGTCGCGGGGTGTACTCTGGTCCACAATCATTAAACTGGCGTGTTCGGCCAGGAGCAGGGCCAGGAGCGGCCGCCCGACCGTGACGCCGTGGCCGATTAAAAGACATGATTTGCCCCGCAGGTTGTAGCCGTAGTGCTGCACCAACTGCATACCGCCCAGGGGCGTAGCCGGGACAAAAGTGTCGAGTTGTTCGTATAACCGGCCCAGCAGCATTGGATTATAACCGTCCACGTCTTTGCGCGGGTCGAGTACGCTCACCACATCCTCAAAAGTAATGTGTGGCGGGGTGGGCCACTGGACCGTAATGCCGTGAATAGTCGGGTCGGTGTTAAGCCTGGTAATTTCGTCGCGGAATTCATCCAGCGATACCGCGCCGGGTAACGCGTGCTGGAAAGCCTTGTAGCCGAGGTCGGTTGCAGTCTTGATAAGGGTGCGCGTGTAGGCGATTGAACTGGGGTCGTCGCCAATGAGGGTGATTGCCAGGCCGGGCGGAAAACCGGTTTTTTCGACAAAAGCAGCCACGGCTGCTTTTAGCTGAAGCCGTTTTTCTTTCGCCAGGCTGCGGCCTTCCAGGATTCTAGCGGTCTCGGCCAACCCGGTTCCCCCGGCATGTAGACTGGAATTATTATTCGACAAGGAGTAAATTCCTTCCATAACTACGCCCCGGTCACTGGAGCATTCCGCTCATCGTCGAGCCTTTATTATCTGATTAACTTTGTAGGAATTATAGCATATTGGAATCGGCTTTGACGATTTGGCAGGGTATACCTCACAAACGGCATAAATAGTTTGGCCGGTTTGCTATAATAAGTTTGACAGCCGAAAACCGGCCGCAAGCCCGGAAAGGCCGGGTCAGCTTGTCGGTTCGTTTCAACAGTACAGTTAAGAACCTGAAGCCGGGCCGGGAATGTTACAGGCAAAGGAGCAACAAATGGCTTTGAACGCCGGGGATGCGGAAAATTTAGGAAAAAATGTAGAAGTGGACTATTCCGGGCTTAAATCGCTGGATATATGGCAACTCCTGCAACACACTGCCCGCCAGTGGCCCGAACGTGAAGCCCTGGTCTTCGGGGACCGCCGCTATAACTTCCAGAAAGTCCTCGAACTGGCCGAACGCTGCGCGGCGGGTCTGGCCCATAACGGCCTCATTAAAGGCGACCGCCTGGCCCTTATCATGCCGAACTGGACCGAATTTGTGGTCGCTTATTTCGCGGCGGCCCGGCTTGGCGCGGTTCTGGTGCCTTTAAATGTGCGCTACCGCCGCCACGAGCTTGCCTACATGCTCGAAAACAGCGGCGCAAAATTTTTGATAACCTGCGCCAGTTTTGGCGGGTTCGACTTTATCGAGCTTTTAAAAGAAATCAAGCCGGCTCTGCCGGACCTTGAACATATCGTGGTGGTCGGGCAGGCGGCGGGCGGTCAGAGCCTGTTAAGCTGGGAATCGCTCCTGAACGTGGCCACGCCGGATACGCTGCCGCCGCTTTCGCTCGACCCAAAAGAAGACCTTTTTACAATTCTCTATACCAGCGGCACGACCGGCCAGCCTAAAGGCGTGATGCTGACTCACTACAACCTGGTAACAAACGGCCTGATGATGGCCGAGGGCTTGCGCTCGACCGAACAGGACCGCTACCTGGTAGCTGTGCCGCTTTTCCATATCTTTGGCGTCAGCGCGTGCGTCCTTGCGGCCTTCGGCAGCGGGGCTTGCCTGGTGCTGCTTGATATTTTCAGCGCCGAAGCGGCCCTGACCCTGATTGAAAACGAGCAAATCACCATCCACAACGGCGTGCCGACCATGTTTATCCTGGAATTAAACTTCCCCAATTTCAGCCGCTTTGACCTGTCAAGCCTGCGTACCGGCATTATCGCGGCCGCCCCGGCTCCCGCCGAAATTATCCGGCGCATCCGTGAGGAAATGGGTTGTAATATCGCTATCGCCTACGGCCTCACCGAGACCTCGCCTTGCCTGACCATGACCCGCTTCGAGGACGATAACCAGACCCGGTCCGAAACGGTCGGGCGGGCCTTGCCGGGCGTGGAAATAAAAATTATCAACGACGAAGGCGGCGAGGCCGGGCTGGACGAAGTGGGCGAGTTGATTTGCCGCTCCAGCGGGGTAATGAAAGGCTATTTCCGGCAAATGGAAGCGACCGCCGTCGCTTTAACCGGCGATGGCTGGTTTTATACCGGCGACCTGGCGACCGTTGACGCTACCGGGAATATCCGCATCGCCGGGCGCAAGAAAGAGATGATTAACCGGGGCGGCTTCAAGGTTTATCCCCGCGAGGTGGAAGACCTTTATTACCGCCACCCGGCCGTCCAGGAAGTAGCCGTGGTGGGCGTGCCAGACCCGGTGCTGGGCGAAAAGACGCTGGCCTGCGTCAAGCTTAAAGCGGGCCAGCAGGCCGATGCCGGGGAGTTGCGCGAATTCCTGCGCGGCAAGCTGGCCGACTTCAAACTGCCCGATTACATCCGTTTCGTGGACGACTTCCCGATGACCAGTAGCGGCAAAATCCGAAAAGTCGCCTTGCGTGAGCAAATAGCCGCAACTTTGGATGTCCAAAGTTGAAATTTAAATGAGGAAAACGGAAAACATAAGATACAGGAAGCGCCGGGGATGGCTAAATTAGGCGTGATAGCTTATTACAAACCGGCGATTTGATAGTAAAATACCTTTTTTAGAGGAAGTAGCGGAAAAACCCGCGTTTCAAGGAGAGAAAAGTGAAAGTTTCGATAGTTGGCATTACCGGGTACGTGGGCGCGGAGTTGGCCCGGTTGCTCGGGCGGCGGCCGGATGTAGAATTATTGGAAGTGGTCGGGCGCAGCGCCGCCGGGCAGCCGATTGGCAAGGTCTTCCCTAATTTAGCTCCCTTAAATCTTACCGTCACTGGCGAGTTAACGCGGCAGAGCGAGGCTGATATCATTTTCCTGGCTCTGCCTCACCAAGCC
>CADDZM010000019.1 GCA_902812345.1 Chloroflexota bacterium
GTTGCAAAGAATGGCAGCACATAAGGCTAAAAGCAGGCTGGGCAAGCTGTAAGTGCGATTATGCAACTTTCGAGGGTCAGGCACGGTCGCGAAGGCCGCTTTCAAATCGGCAAGGCCTATTTTTGGCTTAGAAAGTGAAGGGGCCTCTTGTGCATCTGGTTCGGTTTGGCTATACTCCATTTGACTCTCCTTTGATAGTGGTTTAAGTGTGGTAACTCAAATCTTACCAAAGTAGAGTCTTTTTTGTTTCATATTATTTTCCAAGCGCATAACCCCTGTGACCCGGGGCATTAAATTTGATTTTTAACCTGGGCTATGGTATAGTTAGACGGCTTAAAATTAATATATTGCAAGCTCATCAAGAGAGGTGGAGGGACTGGCCCTGTGAAGCCCGGCAACCGCGTGATGGTGGTGCCAATTCCGACAGGTAATTTAAAAATACCTGAGAGATGAGAGGAAGAAGTTCTAAACTCAGATTGATGTGCGCAGGTAGGTTTTATAGAGGGTTTCCCCTCCACCTTTCCGCCGCCACCAATCTTTTTTTGTCTATTATTTTTTGCCAATCTTTAAGATAGGAATTTATAAAACATTTGGCTACCCAGGACTTATCATTCAGAACCGGCGCCCAGGTCGAATCAAGCCCATTTAACACGCTTGAATGGCGACCCGCTTCCGGTGAGCAGCCCGAAGCGCTACTTTTGCTCGACCAACTTTTATTACCCCACAAAATTGTAATGATTGCCTGCCCCGATTATCAGGCGGTTGGCCGGGCTATTAGCACGATGCAGGTTCGAGGCGCGCCCGCTCTCGGCGTGGCCGGGGCTTATGGTATGGCCCTCGCCGCCCGCAAATCCGGGGCCGCTACCCCCCAGGAATTACTGGCCGAACTGGCGCTTGCCGGGAAACATCTTTTTGAAACCCGCCCGACCGCCGTTAACCTCGGCTGGGCTATCAACCGCAGCCAGCAACTGGCCGGGCGGTTAGCTGCCGAAGGCCGCAGCGTGCCGGAAATTGGCGACGCCTTGCTGGACCTGGCCCAACAAATTCACGCCGAAGACATCAAAATCAACCGCCGGATGGGCGCATTCGGGGCGGAAGTCGTCCCGGAGGGGGGTAATGTTTTAACCCACTGCAACACCGGGTCGCTGGCGACCGCCGGGTTTGGTACAGCCCTGGGCGTTATCCGGGCTGCCCACGAGGCCGGGAAGAAAATTCATGTCTGGGTGGGCGAAACCCGCCCTTATTTGCAGGGCGCTCGCCTGACTGCCTGGGAACTCCAGCAGCTAAACATTCCCTATACCCTTATTACCGACAATATGGCCGGACACCTCATGCAGCGCGGTCGGGTTCAATTTGTTATTACCGGGGCAGACCGGATTGCCGCCAACGGCGATACGGCCAACAAAATCGGCACTTACAGCCTGGCGGTCCTGGCCCAGGCCCACAACATTCCTTTCTATATCGCCGCGCCACTCTCGACGGTTGACCTGACTATCCCGGATGGTTCGTACATCCCGATTGAAGAACGCAACGTCGCCGAAGTGACCACTTTTGGCGGAGTGCGGATAGCCCCGGAAGGCGCTCATGCGCTTCACCCTGCTTTCGATGTAACCCCGTCCCGGCTTATCGCCGGTATTATCACCGAACGCGGCATCGCCCGCCCGCCGTTCGAAAGCTCTATCAAGGCTTTATTTGAGGTTGAGGAGGCATAATGTCAATTCTTGTTTCCGGGTCGCTGGCTTACGACCATATCATGGATTTCCAGGGCTATTTCAAAGACCATATCTTGCCCGAAAAAGTTCATATCCTCAATGTTTCGTTCCTGGTAAATTCCCTGCGCAAAATGCGGGGCGGTTGCGCTCCCAATATCGCCTACAACCTGGCTTTGCTGGGTGAAAAGCCGCTTATTATCGGGACGGTCGGTCACGACTTCGCGGATTACCGGGCCTGGCTGGACCAGGCGGGCGTGGATACCAGCGGCATCCGGGTTATCCCGGACGAGTTTACCGCTTCCTGCTTTATCACGACTGACAAATCGAGCAACCAGATTACCGGGTTTTATCCCGGCGCGATGAATTACGCTCACGACTTGCACATCAACGGCTTTAACCCGGCTGAAATTCAAATTGCCATCATTTCGCCGAACGACCCGGAGGCGATGGTCTCGCACGTCAAAGAGTGCCAGGAATTAAATGTCCCTTATATCTACGACCCCGGCCAGCAGGTTATTTTCCTGGAAGGCCCGGCCATGCTTGAAGCGATGACCGGCTCGAAGGCGGTTATTGGTAATGACTACGAACTTGGCATTATCGAGAAAA
The DNA here is from genome assembly GCA_902812345.1 of Chloroflexota bacterium. GTDB lineage: Bacteria > Chloroflexota > Chloroflexia > Chloroheliales > Chloroheliaceae > 54-19. The sequence goes on from CADDZM010000019.1 coordinate 2,319, forward strand.
AGACCGGCCTCAAACCCGAAGCCCTGTTGCAATATACCGAAATGGTCATTGTCACCAGAGGCGAGTTTGGTTCAACCCTGATTACTGCCGGGCGCACCGTGGAAGTGCCGGTAGCGAAGGAAAAAGCGGTGGTGGACCCCACCGGCGGCGGCGACGCTTACCGGGCCGGTATCATTAAAGGGCTGCTCAATGGCTATACCCTGGAACAGATGGGCCGGGTGGCTGCCCTTTCCGCGACCTATTGCATCGAGAATTACGGCACCCAGAGCCACAGCTTTACCCCGGCCGAGTTCGCCGAACGCTACACCGAGAATTTCCCGGATGTACCTTTGCCGGAAGCAGTTGTCGTAAAACGTTAAGCGTGAAAACGCTAACTCTGACTGTACGAAAGCCTGTTGGTATAGAAATAGCTTGAATTAATTAAAATCGCAATCACGTTTTACGTTCAGCGTTCAACGTTTTACGAATATACGAATATATAAAAGGAGTCCACAAGCATAATGACCCAGATTTCAGAAAAACCCGGCTACGATGTTAAAGACCTCGGCCTGGCCCAGAAAGGCCGCGACCGCATTGAGTGGGCCGCCCTTGAAATGCCGGTACTCAGCCTGATTAGAGACCGCTTTGAAAAGGAAAAACCCCTGGCCGGACAGCGCGTCGGCGCTTGCCTGCACATCACGACCGAAACCGCTAACCTGCTTCTGACCCTTAAAGCCGGTGGCGCTGATATTACCGCCTGCGCTTCCAATCCGCTTTCGACCCAGGACGATGTCGCAGCGGCCCTGGTCGAAGCCGGTATCCCGACCTACGCCATCAAAGGTGAGGACAATACTACCTATTACCGCCACCTGGACGCGGTCTTGAATACCAAACCTAACCAGACCATGGACGACGGCTGCGACCTGGTTTCGCGCCTGCACCTGGAACGCCCTGAACTGATTGCCAATATGATTGGCGGCACCGAAGAGACCACTACCGGCGTTATTCGCCTCAAAGCGATGGAAAAAGACAACGCCCTGCGCTTCCCGATTGTGGCGGTCAACGAAGCCGATACCAAGCACATGTTTGACAACCGCTACGGCACCGGCCAGTCTACCCTGGACGGCCTCTTGCGGGCGACAAACGTGCTGCTGGCCGGTAAAAACTTCGTGGTTGGCGGCTATGGCTGGTGCGGTCGCGGCCTCGCGACCCGCGCTCGTGGGATGGGCGCGCAGGTTATTGTAACCGAAGTGGACCCCATTCGCGCTCTAGAGGCGGTCATGGACGGTTTCCGGGTTATGACCATGGAAGAAGCCGCCCCGGTTGCCGATATTATCATCACAGTGACCGGTAACCTGAACGTGGTAGACCGCCAGCTTCGCAAACTGAAAGATGGCGCTCTCATCGGCAATAGCGGCCACTTCAACGACGAAATTAATATCGCTTTCCTGGACGAGTTGACCGAAAGCCGCCGCCGGGTCCGTGAGTTTGTCGAAGAATTCAAGCTATTTGACGGTCGCAAGATTTATCTGCTGGCTGACGGTCGTCTCTTGAACCTGGCCGCCGCCGAAGGTCACCCCGCCGCCGTAATGGATATGAGCTTTGCGAACCAGGCTCTTAGCGCCGAGTGGGTCGCCAAGAATCACGGCAAGCTGGAAAACAAGGTCTATGTGGTGCCGCGTGAGATTGACGAAGCTATCGCGAGCCTCAAGTTGAAGGCGATGGGCATCAGCATTGATAGTCTTTCCGCTGAGCAAGAAAAATACATTTCTAGCTGGCAGAGCGGGACTTAGAACTTAAGGCCACGTTAAACGAAATAACGCTAAACGTGGAGAAAGCAACTTATTGGCCCGGCACTGCTTAATGCAAAATGTTGGGTCAATAAGTTGCAAATAAAGGGTTTTTCTCAATATAAGTTGCTATATTAAAGTTTATTTAGACCACGGCGGTCCTCACGTTAAACGTTGAACGTTAAACGTTGAACGTTTAACGAAAGTTCATTTTTAAGGGAGTTTTAAAAGATATGTCCAACACCTTCATGAATTCTCCAAAACTCTTTCTGACCAGTGAGAGTGTTACCGAAGGCCATCCTGACAAAATTTGCGACCAGATTTCAGATGCGGTGCTGGACGCTATCTTTACCCAGGATCCCCTTGCTCGTGTGGCTTGCGAAACCGCGACCACTACGGGCCTTGTCCTCGTAGCCGGTGAAATTACTACCAGCGCCTACGTCAATATTGACCAGCTTGTGCGCGAAACCATTCGTGGCATCGGCTATACCTCCTCGGACTATGGTTTTGACGCCGACTCCTGCGGGGTAATCGTTTCGATTAAAGAGCAATCCGCTGACATCGCCCTGGGCGTGAACAAAGCTCTCGAAGCCCGGAACGGCGAGATGAGCGACGAACAAATCGAGGCTACCGGCGCGGGCGACCAGGGTATGATGATTGGTTTTGCCTGCAACGAAACCCCCGACCTGATGCCGCTCTCCATTGACCTGGCGCACCAGATTACCCGCCGCCTGTCCCAGGTTCGCAAGAGCGGCGAACTTGGCTATTTGCGGCCGGACGGCAAGAGCCAGGTAACGGTCGAGTACGCCTTTGGCAAACCCCAGCGGGTTGATGCTATCGTGGTCTCCACCCAGCACGCCCCGGAAGTTTCCCAGGAGCAAATTCGCCAGGACGTAATCGAGAAAGTGATTAAAGCGGTCGTTCCGGCGGACCTTATTGACGCAGATACCAAGTTCTTTATCAACCCAACCGGCCGTTTCGTGGTCGGTGGCCCGATGGGCGACGCCGGGTTGACCGGTCGCAAGATAATCGTTGACACCTACGGCGGGATTGCCCGGCACGGTGGCGGCGCGTTCAGCGGCAAAGACCCGACGAAGGTTGACCGCTCGGCGGCTTACGCGGTGCGCTATGTCGCCAAGAACATTGTGGCGGCAGGTCTGGCCGACCGGGTGGAATTACAGGTTTCCTACGCCATTGGGGTCGCCAAACCGATCAGCCTGATGGTTGAGACCTACGGTACCGGCAAAGTCTCCGATGAAAAAATCCTGGAACTGGTCAACAAACACTTTGACCTGCGCCCCGCCGGTATCATCAAGTCGCTCAATCTGCGGCGGCCTATCTACAAAAGGACGGCGGCTTACGGTCACTTCGGCTCGAATACGGCCGATTTGCCCTGGGAGCAGACCGACAAAGCGGCCATCCTGCGCCAGGAAGCCGGTCTTGAGGAAAACGTTCTGGTCAACGCCAGCTAGAGTTTAGCAAATTTCTATACTCGGCTAATTTACTTTTCCGAGTTGTTAAAAAAGAACCCCCGTCCGGTGAGAACTGGACGGGGGGTTCTTTTTTAACAATTACCGGGTAAGGGATTAAGAGTTTGTTTTAAAACGAGGCAAAAAATTTTCAGCTTAGGTCGCTTTTAAAACAGCTTCTAAGGATTAATACTGCTAATCCTGGTATCCCAGTTGCCCAGGATACCCCTGGTATTTCCGCACCTGCCGCCTGTTGCCTCGTAGGTCGCAAGGTCGCAGGTTTGGCCGATGTATTCGCTGGCGAAATAGATTGTGTTGCCCACCACCGAGGTAGCGCCATAGTCGCCCCAGCGCGGGCGAGGATGTATGCCATCACTGGCGAATGTTTTGTATTCGGTAAAACCATCCTGCGGACCCTGTCCCATTCCGGCGATATAAATCTTACCGGTACCGCTCAGGTCCAGGCTGGCATAAGCGGCGCTAGGATAATAGTTGTCGCCCACCAGGGTAAAAGAGATAATCCCTTTACCGTTGTTAAGCAGACCGATAGTAGGATAATTTACATTATTCCCGGCTACCCCGATATATCCTTGCTTTACAATATCGGATTGAGGCAAGAAGAACTCGGTCCCGCCGTTGCTTTTTAAATTCGCCCCGTTAGGCGCGGTAGCGGGCCAGACTGTAAAGCCAGGGTTGCCGCCCAGGTTGCTCCCTTTTACGGAAGTATCATACTGGACCACCCGCACGCTGCCATTGCTGGCGGCGGTGGCCAGTTGCATTTTGGACATAGCATAAAGCTGCGCCCCAATATAAGCGTCGCCAAAAATTCATACTCGTTTGTGGTTCAGTGCTGGCGGGCAAGCCCGGAGTGCCGCTCATTACCGGGGTGCTGGTTACCTGGGGAACATTCGGAACGTTGTGTTTGCGGCCGTTGCCCTGGCTGCGGTTTACCGGGCTTTTGCCGGGTTTTGAAGGAGTCGTGGTAGGTCCGGAAGGGCCATTTTGGTCATCTGCCCCGATGGCCGGAGCAAACTCCCGGTCCTGGAGTCCGCCGGTGTTACTGGAAGAAGGAGTCATATTGGCGCTGCCGCTTCCGGTAATATATCGAGTAAAGCTGCCATTGTCTTCCTCCTTTTGAAAAAACTTTGTCTTATGCCGGTCAGTTTTATGATACATATCGCTATTTCTTAATTTAAGAGCTGGGTTTTCCTTGTTTTATAAAGAAAAGGTATATAAAGAAAAGCGGGAGAACGTTCTCCCGCATTTCACCATTTCAGGTTAAATCCCGGCAAGTTTCTCCGGGTTGGCCATTACCCGGATGGTTTGAATCTGGTCGGCTTCTATGTCAGCCGTTAAGACCAGGAAAAGTTGGTCGCCTGAGTACAAAAGCATCGCCGGTTGGCTGTTGACCTCGGATATCTGGATGCGATATTCAGGCGGCCAGAAACGTTTAGTACCGATGGTGAACCGGGCCACGGCGTCTTTACCGTTAATTGGATGGTAGGCGGCAGTAACGATTTTGCCCCCGCCATCGGTCCATAACACCACATCATCCGCAAGTAAATTCATCAAGGCCGTCATTTCACCGGTTTCGGCTGCCCGAATGTAGCTTTGCAGAAGTTGTTGTTGGACCTGTTGCGAGACCGGAAAGCGGGGCCGGTGTTCCCGCAGGTGGGGTTTGGCCCGGCTGAAAGATTTCCGGCAGGCCGCCTCGCTCTTGCCCAGCATAGCTGCAATCTCGCCAAACTCGTAGTCGAAGACCTCGCGCAAAAGAAAGACTGCCCGTTCGAACGGCTGCAATTTTTCCAATAGCACCAGAAAGGCCAGGGAAATTGATTCTTCCATCTCGACCCGCTTTTCCGGGTTGCCTTCCTCCACCCCGGCGGTCGTGGCTGTCAGGATAGGTTCGGGCAGCCAGGGTCCAACATAGACTTCCCGCTTGCGCCTGGCTGATTCAAGCTGGTCAATACACAACCGGGTCAGGATGGTCGTGAGATAGGCTTTGAGCGAGTGAATGTCCTGCGGCTTCGCCGCCTGGTATCTCACAAAGGTCTCCTGCACCATGTCTTCCGCGTCCATCGCGCTGCCAAGCATCCGGTAGGCGATCCCGAAAAGATAGGGGCGGTAAGTTTCAAAAGATTCTTCTAAAGAGCTTTTTAAAGAGCCTTTTATAAAATCATCGTTAGAGCGCGCCATAAATTCTGCCTTGTTCCTCAAATTACGCTTTTTTGGCGATACCTTCGCGCCATAGCAACGATATAAAGCTGGGCTGCACGGCGTAAGTGCCGACCGCCATAATTTTCTGGCAGGAACGGTTGTCGGCGAGTAGCTGCAACATGCCGGCTGCGAGGTCGGCCCTGGAAGTGAATTTGCTGCTTAAATACGTTTCGGCCATTTTATAGGGAGTAACTTCAGGCGTATCGAAAAGACCCGAAGGGCGTACAATCGTCCAATCAAGTTCGCTCTCTCGCACCAGCGTTTCCATCCTCCGCATATCCTGGTAAAGCGTCTTGCCGATGACTTCAACCACGAACGGCTGAAGCACTTTCTCAAAGAAAAAACCGCCGTGTGGTCCGGACTGGGTATCGGTAGCGCTGGAGGATACACAAACCAGGCGGCGCACCCCGGACTTTTTCATGGCCGGAATGATATTTCCCATGCCTTCCGAATAAACCCTTATTGGCTTCCGGCTAAACGGCACGCCGAGGGTCGAAAGGACCGCATCCTGACCTTCTACCGCTATTTCCACCGAAGTCGGGTCGTAAACGTCGCCCGCCAGCACCTTTAATCCTTCGTCCCGGATAGGAAAAGCCGCCGGGTGGCGGGTCACCGCCGTCACGGCATAACCCCGGTCCAGGGCTTGCCGCACCAATAACCGCCCGGTTGGGCCGTTCGCGCCAAAAACCACAATTTTTTTCATCATGTCGCTACCTTTCATTATATTACTTCTTCTCCCTATTAATTCTTCTCTCAAACCCTTGTTCAAAAGCTCTCCGCACAATAAATTCGTTTTTGAGTGTCGTTAATAAAGACGGGTGAGCCTTTCTTTTTGGGACAGGATAAACCCCCGAATTTCGGATAAATTTAAAAGTGTTGGGTTTTGAGGTTAAAAAGATAAGGGAAAGATGCAATCAAAAGGGGTGTTACCGGGCAGCAGTAACACCCCTTTTAAGGATTAGGGCCAAACCACTCCGACCTTCATCTCCATAAAACGGCCGTAGCGTACGGCCGCTATTTCAAGACCCTCTTTTTCGTCCGAGGTTAGCGAGGTGAACGGAACCGGCGTAATGGTTATTTTATCCTTTTTTGCGTTAGCAGCGCGTTTCCAGAGGCCCACCACCCGGCCGTTGCTTACTATGGTTGACATAAACATGCCGTTGCCGCCCGGTACAATCCTTTCGGAATATTGTGGATCTAGGACGGCGGTGCGGTCTTTATAGCCGAGAATAAATTCATCGAAACCGGGCAACAGGTACACCCCGGTCTTTGCCGTTTCCGGCATTTCGCATTTTGCGGAAAGCCAGTAAGTTTGCCCGGCGATATCTTCTTGCCGCAACTCAGGCTTTACCGCCTCCAGGCCGCGCCGGGCCTCGCTCGTTTTAAGACCGGCCCACCGTTCGAAGTCGGCCAGGGTGGCCGGACCGTGGCCTTCGAAAAAGCGTTTTGCCAGTTCGGTCAGGGCTTCTTCGCGGTCTAACTCTCTGGCGGGTGGTAGCCATTCTTCAAGCAGGGCAAAGGTGGGCTGCTTATCCCGGTACGGCCCCTGGCATAAAAGGCCGTGCCGTGAGAACCAGCCCAGGATATGAATCCCGCGCTGCCCGGTAGGCGCAATCTTCCCGTCTTCCAGCGCCCTGTACAACTCGGGCCGGGTCAGTTTTTTGCCGCCTTCCAGGGCTTTTATAATTACATCCCGGCTGCGGCTGAAAACCTCATCGTCCAGTTCCAGTTGTTTGTGGCGGGCTGTTACTCCGCTCATCCCACGGGTCGCGAGTAGTTTGAGCATCCACCGGACATCCCTGGCGGCCACGAAATGGAGTGTCCCGCGCATCGGCCAGGTCCGCACGATACTTTTTTCCGCGGCGGCTTTTTCAACCAGGGCAGGCGTGGCATGCTGCATCCTTAGGCCAATCGCCCAGAGCGCCCCGGCGTAATCCTGGGCCTGGACTGCTCCCAGGTTCGCTACCACCTGCTCCGGGTTTTCGGAATTAGCTTCTAGAACGCCCTGGTAAAAAAGCCGTTGGTTCCCTATCTCAAAAGTTCCCATTTAGTCTATCCGCTCGATAACAGTCCCGTTCGCCAGACCGCCGCCTTCGCAAATGGTCTGAAAAGCGTACCGGCCCTGCCGCCGCTCCAGTTCGTTGAGAAGCATCGTCATAATCCGGGCGCCGGAAGCGCCGAGCGGGTGGCCGAGGGCAATCGCGCCTCCATTGACATTTACTTTAGCCAGGTCGGCCCCGGTTTCCTTCTGCCAGGCCAATACCACACTGGCAAAGGCTTCGTTAATTTCCAACAAATCAATCTGGTCAAGCGTTAAACCGGCCTTTTGCAAAGCCATGCGCGTGGCCGGGATAGGTGCGGTCAGCATCAGGACCGGGTCGGCCCCGGTGACGCTGAAAGAGACAAAACGCGCGCGTGGTTTGAGGCCCACTTGCTCGGCCCGACCGCGTTCCATAATCAGCAAAGCGGCCGCGCCATCGGTAATCTGGGACGAATTTCCGACCGTTATTACCCCGTCCGGTTTGAAAGCCGGTTTGAGCGAGGCTAGTTTTTCAAGCGAGGTATCAGGCCGGATTCCTTCGTCCTGGCTAAAAAGCCCGGTTGAGCCATCTTCGAGCTGCACCGGCACCGGCACAATCTGCTTTTCGAAATACCCGTTTTCGGTGGCGCGGGCGGCCCGGCGGTGACTTTCCAGGCTGTATTCGTCAAGCTGCTGGCGGCTAAGCCCCCATTTCCCGGCTATCAGTTCGGCGGAAATACCCTGGTGGACCAGCCCGTTGTCATAGCGTTTGAGCAGGGCCGGGCCAAACGCCTGGTTGGCGCTCTGGACCGAACTACCCAGCGGCACCCGGCTCATAGACTCGACCCCGCAGGCAACCGCCACGTCGTAAGCGCCGCTTATCACGCCCTGGGCCGCGAAATGAAAAGCCTGCTGGCTTGAACCGCACTGGCGGTCCACGGTCGTTCCGGGGACGCTTTCGGGAAAACCGGCGGCCAGGGCGGCGTTGCGGGCGATGTTCAGACCCTGCTCGCCCACCTGCATCACGCACCCGGCAATCACGTCTTCCACCAGGGCCGGGTCAAGGCCGGTGCGTTTGACCAGGGCGCCAAGCGTGAAGGCCAGCAGGTCTACCGGGTGCCAGGCCTTCAGCTTGCCATTGCGACGACCCAATGGGGTACGTACCGCGTCCACAATAACCGCTTCTCGCATCACTGCCATACTTCGAAATTCCTTTCTGCTATAACCCCATCGAACGCCCGATAATCTCCTTCATAATCTCGTTTGTCCCGGCGTAGATGCTTTGAACGCGGGCATCGAGATACGCCCTGGCAATCGGGTATTCCAGCATATAGCCATACCCGCCGTGAAGCTGGACGCACTGGTCCATCACCCGCTTTTGTAAATCGGTTGTCCACCATTTTGCCATCGCGGCGGTCTCGGCGGTCAGTTCGCCGCTCATCAATTCTTCGATACAGCGGTCCACAAAGACCTGCCCGATTTCAATCTCAGTCCGCATTTCGGCCAGCTTGAAGCGGGAATTCTGGAAACTGCCGATAGGTTGCCCGAAAGCGGTGCGCTCCTTGCAGTAGTCGACGGTTAAATTCAGGGCGCGCCAGCAGGCTGCTACCGCCGACACCGCCACGCTCATGCGCTCCTGGGCCAACTGCCGCATCAGGTAATAAAAGCCCTGCCCTTCCTCGCCCAACCGGTTAGCCAGCGGGACTTCCACCCCCTCGAAAATGAGTTCGGCGGTGTCCTGGGCGTGTAAACCGACTTTTTCAAGGCGGCGGCCTCGCTCGAACCCCTTCATTCCCCGCTCGACCACTAGCAGGCTTATTGCCTTATGCCGCAGGGCGGGGTCGGGATTGGTCTTGGCAACCACGATTACCAGGTCGCTTAAGATGCCGTTGGTAATAAAGGTTTTCTGGCCGTTGAGAATATAGCGGTCGCCTTCGCGTCGGGCGTTCGTGCGGGTTGAAGCCAGGTCGCTCCCGGTGTTTGGCTCGGTCATGGCGATAGCCGTGACCAGTTCGCCGCTGCAAATTCCCGGCACCCAGCGGGCTTTTTGTTCCGCCGTCCCGTACGCGAGGTAGTAGGGCAGGCAAATATCGTTGTGGAGGCCAATCCCAGAACTGAGGCTGGCCGCCCCGACCCGCTGCAACTCCTCGGTGATAACCGCGTTAAACCGGAAGTCGTCCTCGCCCGCCCCGCCGTATTCTTCGGGCGCGCTCATCCCCAGGAAACCTTCCCGGCCCAGTTTCAGCCACAAATCGCGCGATACCTGGCCGTCTTTCTCCCACTGGTCGTTATTCGGCACGATTTCCTTCTCAACAAACCGCCGGAAGGAATCTCTGAACATTTCGTGTTCGGAATTAAACAAAGTTCGCTTCATCATGGCCTGACCCTCTCCTTATTGCGTCCTCTTAACAGCGTCCTCTTAATGTTAACGCCCTCGTTTTTTCCAACATGTTGACATAATCAGTAAGCGAACGCCAGTCCCAGCTAAGCCCGGCGTCCAGGAAGGCGCTGTAAGCCTTTAGCAACTCCAGGTGTTCGGCCACAACCGGGAACGGCGAAAACCCACAGTTGCCGACTAGCTGGGTTGTAACGCCCTGGCGCACCATTGCGGCGGCGCGGGGAAAGGGCGGCAGCGTGAAGTCGGAGTGCGTGGGCAGGTCAATAAAGCCGGGCGAAATGGTCAGGCCGTCCAGGTCGAGGGTCTGCTGGGCTTCTTTGGCCGAAATTTTCCCGACAGCGCCGATACGGTCATTTTCCACCGCCACGTCCCCATAAAAAGAAGGGTTGCCGGTACCATCCACGATACGGGCATTCTGGAATAAAATATCGTACATTGTTCTTTCTTCTATCCCCCCGGTGGGGTAACTTATTTTGCCAGCTTTTGCTTATAAATTGCTTTTACTTTTTATTTGACCGATTTTGAGCCTGACGAAAATCTGGAATACAGTTTATTAAGGCCATTATAACGCCAAACCCAACGCAAGCGCATTTAATAACCTTTTAAGGTCATTTGTGAATTGCCTAATATTTCTCTTGAAAACATCTTGTAAATTTTAAAAAGCATAAAAAAGCGAGGTGTAAAAATGGATAACCCGGAAAACCAGAGTATCGAGCCGGTAGTTGAGCCGGTCAAAGTCTATGAAGGCGAAGTGATTGAAAAGACTGCCACCTGGGACGATGTGCGGCGTTCGTGGTCCGAGTTAAGGCAAACCTGGACAATAGGCCTGGAGCGTATCAGAGTTGCCCTGGAAGAAAGAGCCCGTCTGCGTAACGCTGCCCAGGTTCAAAGCCAGGCCGCCGAAATCGAACCTCGAACAGACCACCCGGCGGAATAGTACCGAGAACGGATAGAAAGTATCCAGAGTCATTCCGATTCCTTATTTTTGCGGCCATCGTAAATGATGAAAACGATGATTAAGGCTAAAAAGTGCCGCTGAGCAGGTTTACCCAGTTTAGAGGTAAAAAGGGCTACAAAATTGTCAAAGCGGGGCCAACGATTTAGAATAAAGGGTGTCACAGGCTTTCCTTTCGGTTAAATTGGTTCGGTGAGACATCCATTTTAACACCTGGAGGGCCGTGACGATTTTATTTTTAAGGCGCTAACTACCTTTGGTAGTTTGTGAATTTTTTATGCAATTCTTGAGGGCTTGTAAAAGTATTACTTCCCAGTTTCTCTTGAAGCTAACCGTAAGTATTTTTACAAAACCGGAAAGTTAATTTTTAACAGCTCCTGAGTAAAAAGCAGGCTGCTTAAAAGCAACCTGCCTGGCCCCTTTAATTTATATTCATGAAAGAGAATAAGCTCAAAGAAACTCCGCTTTTAGGCGGTCCTCAATGGCATCTCGTACTTCTCGGTACACCGCCAGTTGTTCCGCCTCTGTGCCGGTGGCTTTAGAAGGGTCAGGAAAACTCCAATGCAGGCGGGTTTTAGCGCCTGGGAATACCGGGCAGCTTTCGTTGGCCTGGTCGCAAACCGTAATCACATAATCGAAGGGTTCGCCAAGATATTCGGTCAGGACTTTGGAGCGCTGGCCGGAAATATCTATCCCCTTTTCCGCCATCGCTTTGATAGCCAGGGGCCGGACGTGGGTGGCTTCGGTCCCGGCGCTAAATACTTCAAACTGGCCTTTGCCCAGCTCGCGCAGTAAGCCCTCCGCCATCTGGGAACGGGCCGAGTTATGGGTGCAAAGAAATAAAACTCGCTGCATAAAACCTTTCTTATTTCTATTTTCCGCATAAATACTTGAAAATCAGTGCCAGTCAGAAAGCCACTCACCTGCAAAGGCCAACTAACTTTTTTTCTTTACCGGCACCGGCTCTCCAGCGGCAATACTTTGAGGTTGGCGAAAGGTGCCGCTAAAGTCCACTCCGAGGTTAGTGGGACAACCGGCCTCGACCCCTGCTTCCAGCGCCGGGGGGTTAGCAGTCAGTTCTGAACCAAAATAGCGCCGTTGAAAGTATAATGCCAGGTTAACCAGACCGATCAGGGCCGGCACTTCTACCAGCGGCCCGATTACCGCCGCGAAAGCCGCCCCGGAATTGATGCCGAATACGGCCACCGCCACGGCAATAGCCAGTTCAAAATTATTACCGGATGCGGTAAAAGCCACCGTGGCTGTTTTAGAGTAGTCGGCCCCGACCCGCCGCCCCATATAGAAGCTGACCAAAAACATGATGACAAAGTAGATGCACAGCGGGATGGCAATCCTCACCACATCCAGCGGAATCTGGACGATCAAATTGCCTTTAAGGCTGAACATAACCACGATAGTAAAGAGCAGGGCTATCAGGGTAATCGGGCTGATTTTTGGGATAAATTTCTTTTCGTACCACTCCCGGCCCTTTTGTCTCAGGAGGACAAACCGGGTCAGCATCCCGGCCAGGAAGGGGATACCCAGGTAAATAAAAACGCTCTGGGCGATGTCCCAGATCCCGACCTGGACCAGGCTGCCCTTCAGGCCAAAGACCGGTGGCAGCACGGTAATGAAGAACCAGGCATAAACGCTGTAGAACAGCACCTGGAAAATGCTGTTGAACGCTACGAGGCCGGCGGCGTATTCGCTGTCGCCTTTAGCCAGTTCGTTCCAGACGATTACCATGGCGATACAGCGAGCCAGGCCGATCATGATCAGGCCGGTCATATATTCCGGCTTATCCGGCAGGAGGAGGATTGCCAGGAAGAACATCAACACCGGGCCGATCAGCCAGTTCTGGACCAACGAGACCGCCAGGATTTTCCAGTTGCGGAAAACGTCGCCCAACTCTTCGTACTTTACTTTTGCCAGGGGCGGATACATCATGAGGATAAGGCCGATGGCAATTGGGATATTGGTGGTGCCAACCTGGAATTGGTTAATAAAGCCTTCCGCACCTGATACAAAATAACCGAGGCCGACTCCCAGGGACATCGCGGCGAAAATCCAGACTGTCAGGTACCGGTCCAGGAAAGAAAGCCGTTTCACCTTTTGCTCCTTCAATTTGTTTACCTAAAATTTCTCTCTACAACCCTTTCCTGGGCTGTTAACTGACCGGCTAAAAATAAATGCTTTTACATTTTAATAGACAAATCTACATCTGTCAATATGTTATCTTTTTAACAGGCTGAATAGAATATGGTTGTTTTCATGCGATAAAACCGGTAATACATTGACTTTCTTCAATGTTACTGCTAGACTTGTAGCATGAAAAGAGAATTAACGGTTATCCAGAATAATAATTGCTGCCTTCCCGCCCCTGAACTTACTATTGCGCACGACCAGGCGGTAGCGGGCGCTACTTTGTTGGCAGCTATTGCTGATCCAACCCGGCTTTCTATTATAAACATGCTCTCCGCCAGCAGTGGGGCCGTCTGCGTCTGTGATATTACCGGCCGGTTTACCCTTGGCCAGCCGACTATATCCCATCACCTGCGAATTTTAAGGGAAGCCGGCCTGATTGAAGGGGACAAGCGGGGCAAATGGGTTTATTATTCGATAGTTCCCTCGAAATTAAGGGAAATCCAGACCCTCCTGGACAAAGTATTTTCTCAACCGGCCCTGGTTTAGACCTTTTAATACTTCTTATTGGCAACCCGCCGGATAAGCGTCAGGTCAAAACCTTTGACCTGGGCAGCCCAGGTGCCTCCAGCCGCCTTTGAGTGGCCGGCACAGGAATCTCCCCTCTGTAAGATAGTACTTCGCCGTTAACTAAAACTAGCGGCAGCTGGGCCTCTGCCGGGAGCGGGGGACATGCCAGGTCAAAAAGGTCATAGTATTCGACCCGCACAGCCTCCCCGAACCGCGCCTTTAAATAATCCCGGACCCAGCCGGCCGTATCTCTCCAGGCATCCTTCAAACCCTGGCTACAGGCTACTTGCGCCCCGACTATCTGTACAATTGCTCCTTCTGACATGGTGCTTCTCCCGTCACCGCTCTATCATGAATGATCTTTTTAAGCTGAGCTGAGCTTCTACCTTTTTCAGGCCGGCAGTTCGGCTCCAGGTAAGACAACCAACCGCTGCGCTGTTTTCACTCTATTTGCTTGAGGGTCTACGGCTCTAAAGGTAGGTCTACCTCTGTCAGCTTCCCGGCCTGCAGGCGAAAATTAAGTTCAACCCGATCAGCGCCATATTCGGCGCCAGCGGCCCCGATAGAGCCTCTAAAGATTTTCGTCCTTCCCGGCCGCTTAGGCTTTCAAAGTCAGGGCGGGAGACTCGACGCGGCCCGGCCCGTACAGCTGCTCGCCCAGCTCGATGAGCAGATCCAACCCCCGGATTTCGCCCGGCTGGAGAGCGAACTGGCGCAGCGGCACGCTAAAACGCTCCCTTATCTCTGCCAGGTACTTCTGCTGCATCTCCCACCTCGCCCGGCTGAAAGGAGTGGTGCAAACCTCGGCGGGGAGTACCTGGTTTGCCACCACCAGCCCTGGCTCTATGCCTATGGGCAGGTGCAGATGCGCCCGGTAAGCCCCTGGCTTTTGGTCACCTGGGCGAGGTGCTGCCAGGGGATTGCCGGGCAATCCCCTGGCGGCCCTGGTCAGCTTTGAGCTTTTCGACCGTCCGGCCCTGGTAAAAATGCAAGGGTTACTCCCGGCCGCTGCCCCGCTTGAAGCAGTGCTGGCCGAACCAGTTCGAAATAACAGCGGCCGGCGCAATTTTCTACGCGGAAAACTCGGGCTGCAGGATACCAGCCGGTGGGTCTGGCCAGCTGAGACCCAGAAATCGGCTCAACTGGCCTCGCTTATTGAAAGCAACTGCCTGCTAGTGGCCCGTGAAGAGCGCAGCTACTATGAGAGTGGCGAACGAATTGGGATAATTCCACTTTACGGGGTAGCGACAGGCTTGTTTAATTTTGATATGATTAGTGTGGATCAACAGCAACAGCCCCTTGTCTTTGAGTTTTCAGGCAGCCCAGTTTAATAATAGACCACCATCAAAAAACCAGTTGCGTCAGGCCGCCTGTAAGAAGGACAAAGCCAAAGTAAAAGAAGAAAAAGGAGCCTACCAGCAGTTCAAGAAAGATTACCCGGAAGTCTGGCAGGCTTACGACCAAACCGGCGCAGCCGCCTCCGAAGCCGGGCCGCTTGAAGCCAAAGTCAGGGAGTTGATCAAGCTGGGGATGGCCGCGGCAAACAAGTCAGAAACAGCGGTCCACTCGCACACCCACCGCGCCCTCGAAACGGGAGCCAGCGAGGCTGAAATCGAACATGCGGTTTTACTGGGCCTTACCACCCTTGGCTTTCCGAATATGATGATGGCGCTGACCTGGTGCCGGGCCGCAATGGCGGCTCATAAAAAGTAAGAGGTTAAAGCTCAAGTAATAAATTCGGCTGTACCGGTAAGTTATTTTTGAGAGGACGAGATAGCAAAGCAAAGCAGGTTATTCAAAACCTGTTTCTAGTTTGCTAAAGAGGGAGGAAGACAAGTTTTAATGGAAGAAGCTGCGAAAAAAAAGATGCTGCGCCATTTTACCTATGGATTGTATGCCATAACGGTAGCGGAAGACGGCTTTTACAATGCTTTCACGGCCAACTGGCTGTCGCAAGCCTCCTTTGAGCCTCCCATGCTCATGCTGTCAGTAGAGAATGACAGCCATTCCATATCTATAATCCGGCGAACCAAAGCGTTCTCGGTAAACGTCTTTGCCAGCGGGCAAAGAGAGTTGGCCGGTCAACTGGGGCGGTCGTATTTTCGTAACCCGCAAAAGTTAGAGGGGCTTAATTACAGGCTGGGAACCAACGGGTGCCCGGTCCTTTTAGATACGCTTGGCTGGCTGGAATGCCGCCTTACAGGTGAAATCGAGGCCGGGGACTCTACTGTATTTATAGCTGAAATTGTAGAGGCAGGCGTACTTAACGAAGGCATGCCTTTAACAATGGCTGAAGCTGGCTTTCGCCATAGTGGTTAGGCCGGAAGCTGGTTAAGTGAGTGGATTTTGACTTAAAGATAGCCCATTTAATAGTTCTAAAAAGCCTTAAAGGTTTCGATTGTGGGCCGAAGGCCCATTTATAGCCTTGAAAATTTTTTTTGTCATGTCAGTAGCCCAGTAACACCCCACCCCAGTAAACCAGCATCGTAAAAATCGTACCGGTTAAAAGGCATATTCCTACGGTTTGCCAGGCCAATTTCCGGTATGCTGGTTTAAGCCGGTCAGGGCGTTAAACAAGGTGCTTTTCCCGGTATTAGGATTCCCAGCCAGCCCGAGAGTTAAAGTTCCTTCGGCCAGGTGGGTAGGTTTAGAGCCTGTATCGTGGCAACTTACAACATTAACGCTCACAAAAAGATTACTCCTGGCTGTAAGATGAAATAGAAATATTATCTACCAGAACCTGGGCGGCCTCAGAACCCCGCAGCGATACGGTTGAACCGCGCACTTTGAACTGGATAGGGTCTCCCAGCGGGGCGCGTTTGACGACCTTGATTTCATAACCACGGGTAAAACCCATGGATAGCAAACGTTGCAAAAGCTTGCCGGCCGCTTTAACCGCCACAATTCGACCGGTTGTACCAGAATTAAGTTTGTTCAGTGGAACAATTTGAGGGGTAATGGTCATGGGTTATCTACTTTTTGGAAGCCGCTTGAAGCTTCCAGTTCTTTCAAAACCTGGCGTAACATTTAGTTGCCTTTGCCTTCTTGCTGATGCCTACTGCCTGTAAAGTAAAACAATAGAATTAGCATACCCTAATTTTAACTCTTAGGAGCTACAAATGCCAATACTTTGGCTTACTGAATACAGGATTTAAGCAGAATTTGGACAGTAAACAATCTTTAGCGGTTAAATCACTAATGGAGCTGTTAAAAATTAACTTTCCGGTTTTGTAAAATACTTACGGTTAGCTTCAAGAGAAACTGGGAAGTAATTCTTTTACAAGCACTGAGTTTAAGGATAATTCGTAACCTTATCCATAACCGGGTTAGACTTAACGTAATTGATTGCTACGGCCAGGCTGGCGTAATCCCCGACATTTTCGCCCAGGCCGGCGGGTAGAATCCGGCAGCTCTGCCGGGCTACCGGGAGGGCTTCCGCTTCAAGGACCGCCTGGACGGAGGGCCACAGCAGGTCGCGCTGCCGGGTGAAAATGCTGCCGATAAAAATCGCCTGGGGATTTAACAGGTCAATCAACACCGCCAGACCTCGCCCCAGGTAATGCCCGCTGACCCTGAAAACTTCCAGGGCTACCGGGTCACCGCGCAGGGCGGCCCCGGCAATCTGTTCGGTCGTCAGCGTTTTAAGGTCGGTAGGGGCCGCGCAAAAATCAACTTTCTTTCCCAACTGCCACTGCTGCTCGATAAGCTGGACTGCCAGCCTTGCTATTCCACCACCGCTGCAAAAACCCTCAAACGAACCAGCTTTACCGTAACCGGTCGGACCCTGCTCGGCCAGCCGGATATGCCCTACTTCCCCGGCCAGGTCGTTCGAGCCGCTATAAAGCCGGTTGTTTAGAATCAGGCCCGCCCCCATCCCGGTGCCAAAGGTCAGGAAAACCAGGTTGCTAAGACCCTGCCCCGCCCCGAATTCCCACTCGGCCAGGGCGCAGGCGTTAGCGTCATTTTGCAAAGCTACCGGCAACCTGAAGCGGCGGCTGAGCCGCTCGACTACCTCGATACTGTCCCAACCGGGCAAATTGGGCGGGGAAAGAATCAAGCCCCTGGCGCTATCCAGGGGTCCGCCGCAACTGATGCCAATGGCCCCGGCACTTCGGGCCTGTCCCAGCAGTTGCTCGATGGCTTCTTCCAGCCGTTGCAGCACGCTTTCGGGACCGTTTTCCGGTAGGGTTGGAAACTTCGTCTTGCCTAAAATTTCCAGGTTGGCTTTGCCTCCGGTTTCGGTAGGACGGCCCAGGCTTACTGCGCATTTGGTGCCGCCGATGTCTACCCCGATATAAGTCTGGCCCGAAGCTGTATTGCTCAATTCCTGACCCCCAAAATTCTTACAAACCCGGTTCAACGGCTAAATCTCAACCGGTCTTTAACATTTTAACCCCGTATGAATTAACCTGTAGGAAGGTTTCTACAAGGTGGAATTACTGCAATTTTCGGCTATGCAACCACCTATTGTCAAATCCATCACTTGCTTTAAAATTGGCTCCAGCTAAAATATTTGCCTGAGTATTGCCGGGAGGTTTGTTTGTCAGAAGGCAACTTGGAAGTGATTTTAATCGGTGTCGTTGAAGTTTTGCATTTCCGGCCAGAGTTGGCTTATAAGTCTGGAGGTTTACAGGTTATTTTAAGGGAGCCAGGCGCTGAAATTTGACGGTAGGCTCATAATAACAAGAGTCCTTTCTTTTTTTCAAAATAGCCGGGCTACTCACTTGAAATTTAGATATGGTATAGGTTGTGCTGTAGAGAGTTTGGAATCAACTTAATCTTTTCGAAATGGGAGAAGCCGAATGACACCGAATGCCAGCAGCCGTCACTTGGAATTTCACGTGTCACGCCAGTCGCGTGACCGCTACCAGTTTGACCAGGCTCTGTTCCAGCTAACGGGGAACGTAGTCTTTGCGAATTTCCATGCCGCCCGGGTCTTTGCCCAGCGCATGAACGAAAAACGCGACCTTATCAATAACCCCGAACAGGCTGTTAAAGCCGGGCAAATCAACGCAATGGGCTTGATTGACGAGATTTCCCACCTTCTGGTTGAAAATTATCGCCGCCAGGTCAATCCGAATGTCATGCGTGATGCCTTGCAGAACCTTGACAGCCAATTTGGCCGCGAAACTGTTGACAATTTGTTACACCGGTTTAGCGACCAATTTCCCCCGGTAGCGGTTTACCGCCGTGAAGAGAATCTCGATGACTGGTTTCAGGGCGAAACTAAGGGGGTTCCCCACCGGGAAGTGGCCCTCGAAGAATTGTTGATGTTGTGGGTCGCCAACCTGAACCCGGCTTTTTCACCTTTTATCGAACTTTTCGACGACCAGTCCCTTGAAAAACAGACGGTCTACCCGCAGGTCTTTACGTCTTTGCAAGACTTTTTCAAGGGACAGCCCGGCATAAGCGGTGGCGGTGGCGGTGAGGGCGCTCAGGCCGGGGCGGCTACACCCGGTAAGAATGGTGACGGCCGGATGAGCTTGATTGATGCTTTACGCGCTCCGGCCCTGGCCGCTCCTCATTCTCTTACAGCCCAACTGGAATTTTTGCGCCAGCGCTGGAACAACGTACTGGGGCGTTCGCTTTACCGGTTGCTGGGCAGCCTGGACCTTATTCAAGAAGAAGAAAAGGTTGTTTTCGCGGGCGGTGGACCCGGTCCGGCCCAGGCTCTTGAATTTAGCGGGCTTGAGGAAGACCCCGAGAACTATACTATTGACCGGGAATGGATGCCTCAACTGGTCCTTATGGCAAAAAACGCCTATGTCTGGCTGGACCAGCTTTCCCGCCAGTACGGCCGCGCTATTCGTTATCTTAATGAAGTGCCTGATGAAGAACTCGACAGGCTGGCTCGTTTTGGTTTCACCGGCCTGTGGTTAATTGGTCTCTGGGAAAGAAGCCCCGCCTCGAAGCGCATTAAACAACTCATGGGCCAGCCTGAAGCGGTCGCCTCGGCTTATTCCTTACTGGATTACCAGATTGCAGACGACCTTGGCGGCGAAGCGGCGGTAGATAACCTGCGGCGGCGAGCCTGGGAACGCGGCATCCGCCTTGCCAGCGATATGGTCCCTAACCATATGGGTATCGATTCCAACTGGGTCATGGAACATCCCGATTGGTTCATTTCGCTGCCTTACAGCCCTTTCCCATCTTACAGCTTCAATGGGCCGAACCTGTCCTGGAATGACCGTGTTGGTATCTACCTGGAAGACCACTATTTTGACCGGACCGACGCGGCGGTAGTCTTCAAACGGATTGACCACAATAACGGCGATACCCGTTTTATCTATCACGGTAACGACGGCACCAGCATGGCCTGGAACGATACAGCCCAGCTTAACTACCTGCTGCCGGAAGTGCGTGAAGCGGTCATCCAGACTATTCTTGCGGTTGCCCGCCAGTTTCCGGTAATCCGGTTTGACGCGGCGATGACCCTGGCGAAACGGCACGTTCAGAGGCTCTGGTTCCCCGAACCGGGGACGGGTGGCGCTATCGCTTCGCGGGCTGATTTTGGCCTGACCAAACAGCAGTTTGACGAGCTGATGCCGCAGGAATTCTGGCGAGAGGTAGTGGACCGGGCGGGCATAGAAGCCCCCGATACCCTTCTTCTGGCCGAAGCCTTTTGGATGCTGGAAGGTTATTTTGTGCGGACTCTTGGTATGCACCGGGTCTACAACAGCGCCTTCATGCACATGACCCGTGACGAAGAAAACGCCAAGTATCGCATCCAGATTAAAAACACCCTTGAATTTGACCCGGAAATTCTCAAGCGGTATGTCAACTTCATGAGTAACCCGGACGAGCGTACTGCCCTCGAGCAGTACGGCAAGGGCGACAAGTATTTTGGGATTTGCACCCTCTTGATTACTACCCCCGGTTTGCCGATGTTCGGTCACGGGCAGGTTGAGGGTTTCGCCGAGAAGTACGGCATGGAATACCGCCGGGCTTTCTGGGACGAGCAGCCCGACCAAGGGCTGGTGGACCGCCACGAAAGAGAGATAGTGCCGCTGATTCACAAGCGTTATCTCTTTGCCGAGGTCGCAAACTACCGGCTTTATGACTTTGTAAATACCGACGGCGGCGTCAACGAGGACGTTTTTGCCTACTCCAACCGCGCCCGCGGCGAACGCGCCCTGATAATCGTACATAACAAGTTTGGTACAGCCCGGGGCTGGATTAATACTTCGGTGCCTTTCCTGGTCAAGACCGGTAACGGCGACGAAAAGGTCTTGCGGCGCGAATCGCTCGGTGAAGGGCTTGCACTTGGCCGGGAAGACAGGCGTTTTACCATATTCCGGGACCAGACCGGCGGTTTAGAGTATATCAGGCCAAACTCCGAACTGAATGGACGGGGTATTTACCTGGAACTCAACGCTTATCAGACCCATGTTTTCCTGGATTTCCGCGAGGTTCAGGATAACGAATGGGGCCAGTACGCTCAACTGGTGGATTACCTCGGCGGGCAGGGCGTTCCCAGTATAGAAGAAGCCTTGCGCGAAACCTTCCTGCAACCGATTCACGCGCCCTACCGCGAACTGGTCAATGCCGGGATGGTCCGGCGCGTCCTGGCTCTACGGACTGCCACCGGAAGCCCGCTGGTCCCCGGGCCTGAGGCCGATGCCTACGATATTCTTTCCCCTGGGGATTTGGAAGCGGTGGTAGCGCGGAATGAAGGCTTGCCGGTTACAGCCGGGCCGGTCCCGGCTGCCACACCGGATGGGCTTGCAACGGACGCAACCGTTCCCGCCACACCTCAAGCCGGGCTAGAGCTTGAACCAACCCAGGCCGTAAGCCCTGGGCCGCTCGAAACAGGGAAAACTTCCGAGCCCCTGGCGGCGGAAGCCGGAGCCGGAGCCGTAGACAGGGCGGCAGCAAAAGCCCCGCCGACGCCTTCCGGGGCTTTGCTGGCTGAGGTTGAGCAGAAGACGCTCAAACTGGCCCAGGAAATCAAAGATTACACTCAGGGCGCGGGCGACGTAGAAGCTTTTGCGAAAGAAATACACACCAAGCTCGCTACCATTCTCCACCTGGATACTTTACCGGCGAGGTCTATCCTGGCGAAGACCCCGGAATACGGTTTGGCGGTTAAGTATAGCCAGGCCGGACTGAACCAGGGTGACTGGACCTGGGGAGCTTTGCTGGCCTGGCTGTTCACTCATTCGCTGGGTAAGATTGTCACTCAGACCGATTACGAAGCTCAAAGCCGTAGTTGGGTGGACGAGTGGTTGTTGCGTAAGACAATCCTGAATATGTTGCGCGACCTGGGGGCGGATGACGCCCTAGCCTCGCGCGGGTTATTGCTGGTAAATGCGCTCATCGGCCAGGAAGGCTGCTTTAAGGACCAGGCTGCAAAGTCCAAGCCGGCTTACCGGGTGGTGGAAGCCTTGCTCAAAGACGGGGATGTGCGCGGCTTTATAAATTTGAACCGCTATCAGGATGTGCTGTGGTATAACAAAGAGGCATTCGACCAGTTGCTTGGCCTGATGCTGCTGGCGGCAGTGGTGGATGTTGCCAGCCAGCCGGATAAAACGCCGGAAGAAGCCGCCGCCGACATTCGCGACTACTACGCCATAGTCACGACGCTCCATAAAGCGCAGGCCGGTTCGGATTACCGGGTCGAGAAGTTACTCGCGGCTGTTCGGGGCAACCCTCAACCGGTGGCTTCCACCGCCGATGCAAGCGCCGATGGTGGGCCGAACGCGAGCGCGGCCAGGAGCGCGAACGCCAGCAAATAGCGGTTAAGAAATTTATTCTTGACCGGACCAAACGCATAAATAAAGGTGAGCCAGTTTTTCTATCGCAGAAATCTGGCTCACCTGTTAACAAATCCTGCAATAAATAATGAGCCGGGGTACAGAGGTTTTTCCAAAATCGCCGGCTGGTTATTATAAGTTTAAAGGTTTCCCCCTCAAACTATCCTGGTAGCCTTAAAGCTCGGTTGTATCCGCCGGGATAACCGGTATATCAAACCACATAAATTCGGGATATTTCTGACCGGCCCCGGTGTTAAACAGCACAATGCGGCGTTCAAAGGCACGTCATAGCGGCGGCAAACCGCCACTATCCGGGCGACCTTTGCTGTTATTTCGGGTGAGGCTTCCCGGTAGCGGTATTTAGCCCCGCTACTGCCCCGGTTGCCAGGATACCGGTGTTCAGGATGCCGCCCATAAAGACGCCGATGCCTTTTTGTATCAAAGAAGTTCAACCCCTGCTCGATGGCATACCGGGCCATCTCATTGGCCTTGTCCTGGCTGATTTTTATATACAGGTTCCCCATTCCGGCTGTTCCGAGGCCCATCAAAGTTATCTTCAGCCCTTTCACGGCCGACCTCAACCCGGGTAGTTACTTTTGGCATCAGGAATGCTACACTCCTTCAATTATGGCTGGTTCTATGGCTGGTTCAACCTGCCCCGCCGGTATTTTAAATACGGTAGTTCTGATTTATACTTCCAATTTGTACACTTTACGGGCAGTCCCGGCCCAGATAGCAACCTGTTCGGTCTGTGATAGCGGGGCGACCAACCCGGCCATCCGGTCGTGAACCTGCCGGTAGTTTGCGGCTTGCAAGCAGACCGGCCAGTCGCTGCCCCACAACAACCGCTCCGGCCCAAAGTATTCCAGCACCCTTTCGAAAACGGGCCGGACCTGTTCCTCGAAATCTTTTGGTGAGTCGGCTAAGGTAACCATTCCCGAAACTTTGCAATAGACGTTCGGGCGGCGGGCAACCTGGCGCATGGCGGTTTGCCAGCCTGCCATATCGCCGCCTTTCAAAGGCGGTTGGCCGAGATGGTTAATCACCCAGCGAATATCCGGCGCGGTTTCAAACAGTCCCGTGAAATATTTAAGCTGGGCCGCGTTCACCAGCAGGTCGCAAGCAAGGTCATGTTCGGCCAGCATTTGCAAGCCGGGCAAAATGGCCCGGTCCAGGCCAGTAAGGCCGTTTGCTTCGAGCAGGAGCGGGGCGCGAATACCGCAAAATGGTCCCAGGGCTTTGAACCGGTCCAACCGTTCGCCCAGGTCAGGCGCAGTTAAATCCACCCAGCCCACCACCCCTTTGATAAAAGAATTTCCCCGGGATAACTCCAGCAGCCAGGAGGTTTCATTTTCATCGTGGGCAGCCTGGACTACGACTGTGCCGCTAACGCCGCACTCAGCCAGCCAGGGCGCAAGTTGTCCCGGCTCAAAGTCCCGGGCTAAAACCTCGTTTTCCGGTTTGAGCCAGGGCAGCGGCAGCTTTTGCAAATTCCAGAAATGCTGGTGGCCATCTATCTTTAACAGCTTACCTCTCCCATCCAGGCTCTTGCCAGGTTAGATTTAATAGCGGAAATCTTCGCGGGGCGGACTGAAAACATCGAGCAGCAAGCTGGCTACCCGCTACCTTTTGGAGCGGGCCGGTCACCCCCCAGGACTTGCCTATTCGCATTACGCTGCCGGTTGAACTTATCGTGCGAGGCACTACCGCGCCTTTTAACCCCGCAAAGTTTAGAAAGATTTCGCCCTGTAACGTGTAGCGGCTCACCTAAAAATTCACCTAAAATTATTGAAACAACCGGTGATTATGCTGGCGGGAAAATTAAAGGGTCTTTGAAACCGCCCACCCGGTCGAACTCACTATACCGGCGAAATATTTATCATCCAAATCCAGGCCAAACCCGGCCTTTTCCGGCACGATAAGGCGGCCTTCCTCAATCCGGTAGGCCGAGGCGTCCAACCCATCCACCCGTCCGCCGTCCCACTCCACAGAGGCAAACCCTTCTATGGCCGAAGCCAGGTGAGCCGAGGCGTAGTTTCCATAAAGGACACCGTAATTGTGCGGCCCGCTCTTAACCCCGGCGGCGTCCAACTCCCTCCCCAGGTCAAGCCAGTTTCTAAAGCCTAACTGCCGCAAGTCGTACTGCACGACATTAATCAGCCCTGCTTTAGCCCATTCTAGCAGGCGCGGGGAGGCGTTGCCCTCGCCATCCGCAATCAAGACCGGCAGTTTTTCGGCTGTCAGCCATTCTTTAAGGTCGGCGTATAACTGGTCGTCTTCGTGAAAAGCTTCTTCCAGCCAGAAAAGGTTGGCCTCGCGGGTGGCGCTTAGAAATTCTTTAGTCAGGTTCAGGTTAAACCCGTTGTTGGCGTCTGCCATCAGGTAAGAGGCTGGCCCGGTAACTTCCCGCAAGCCATTTACAATCGCAATATCGCGTTTCATTCCAGCCTGCAAAGGCATAAAGCGCGCGCCCCGGCCCACTTTAACCTTAAAAGAGCGGTGTCCCCGCTCCCAGCCTTCTCGGACTTCATCCTGCATCAATTCGACAGCGGCTTTATCATCGGCCAGGTGCAAGTCATCAAAATAAAGCGAAGTATCATAAAAGGGGACGCTGAACGTGGCGTCTACGGGCTGGAAAAAGTCGGCGGCCACTATTTTATAAACCGGGCAATCGTTCGCCTGGCCCAGCCAGTCCATCAAAGGAAATTCCAGGTCAAAAAAGGCTGGTTGGACCCGGCCTTCCGGGGTGAACATTTCCGCAAGCGGTCCTCCCAGCAGGGCTTTGGCCCGCTCCTCGGAAAGATTAGCCATGCCAAAACCGGTGATGCCCCCCGCCGTGATGCGGGCCAGGTCGACTTTTAGATTCTTACCGTGAATGCCCAGCCGGGCATTTCGTCCGGCATGTCGCCAGCGTTCCCCAGGTAAGGAGGCCCATTCTATTTTTTCCAGTCTGCTGTTACTACCAAAAGTGATTTTCATAGTCTGACTTTCTCCCTTAAATTATAACAGCTTTGGGCCAGGTGCAGCCCTGCCTTAAATTGTACCTTATTCTAACCCGGGCAAGTTGGGTAATTCGCTTTCTTATAATACCCTTGCCTTTGCCCTGTAATCCCTGATTAACGGCCCCTGGTTACCGGTTGGTTTTAATCCAGGTTTGTTAGCGCCAGGCCAGTAGGCTATAATAGGCGGGTTAGATTTTCAAAGGAACAGTTTGAGAGAAAGAAGTAGAGTTTGAAGCTGAAGTTAGTTATACTCCTGACGCTTGTTTGCCTGGCCCTGGCAGCTTGCGGTGAAGGGGCCACCTCTACCCCGGCGTCTACGACCGCTGCCCCCACCCCGGCTGTTTCCAGCACTGGCGCATATACCTCCGCTCAATCCACGTCCGGCTCGGTGACTTTACCAACGATTGCCCCTACCCTGGGCGACGGGCTGACCATGAAGGCAGCTTACGCGGTTGTTTCTCCCATGATTACCGCCTGGAACCCCAACGCGATTCTGGTTACGGTCTTTACGCCGCCTGACTCAGCGGTCGGCCTGAATAGCGCAGGCCAGGCTCCCCAATGGTATTTTGAAGCCCTGGCTCCTGCTTCAGGCCAGCACAGCACCTGGCTGGTCAAGTCCACGCCGGAAGGCAAGAGCAGCGCCGAAAAAAGTATTGAGGATGTTTTACCGGCAGACCAGGCTAAATTGCTCCAAAGCGCCAGACTGCCTCCCCTCAACACCCTGATTGATACTGACCGCCTGATGGAGGTTGCCCGCGATAATGGCGGCACCAAAAGCGACCAGCCCCTCGGTATTCAACTGTCGAGCCCGTCCAAAGAAGGCGATCCGCTGGCTTTTGACCTGGTGTTTTACAACGGCAACGATGTTTTGCGGTTGCGCATAGACGCGCAAAGCGGTAAATTAGTAGAAAATACAAAAGGCTAAAGAAAAAACTATAAAAAAGCTAAAAGGAGAATTTAATGGCAAATTCCGGCGGTTTAAGTTTTAGCACCCTTTTTGAAGTCGCAGGCGTCGTCCTGAACAGCACTCGGACCAAAGACGCAGATAAAAATGGCAAGACCGGGTTATCGGTTGACCCCCAAAAGCTGGTTATGGGCCTGGCCGGGATTGCCGGGCAGCAGGTTTTGAAAGTTTTCGCCCAGCGCCAGACCCGCAAACGTCTCAAAAAGGAACTTGAAGCGGGCCTAATCAGCGTCGAAGATTTCAAGGCGGGCCGCTCGGCGGCGGAAGTAAAACGCACCCAGAAGAAGAAAAGCGGCCTGTTCCGGCCCGGCCTTATTATTGGGGCTATAGTTGGCGGCGGCTTATATCTCCTCACGCTTTCCCCAGGCCAGCGCGAGAAGCTTTTCAAGCAGGTTAAGCAAATGCTTACCCAGGTTATCGGGATTGTTAACGAAATTCAGGGCAAACCCTACAGCCAGGACTTTGAGGAAAAAGAGTCTTAACCGCTAACCTGGGAGGAAAATTAAAACCCCGGCCTCTAATTTGTGGAAGCCGGGGTTTTAATTTTGGGTAAATAATACCTTCCCTTAAACGGGCTGATTGCCCCAGACCTCGATTTGGTGGCCTTCAATTTCACCCTGCCAGAGCGGCACGGTGCAGGTATGGCGCAGTAAGTTTTTCCAGATTTGACTGTTGGCAAAAGCCGCTTCCTGCGGGCTAAACAGGGTAAAGATAGATTGGGCCGCCACTAGAATCATCTTGCGCTTGGCCCGGCTAATAGCGACGGTCAGGCGGCGCGGGTCGTACAAAAATTCACCGGCCTGCAAAAGATAATCCTTGTCGCTTTCGGTTGCGCTCACCAGGATAACCTGGCGTTCGCCGCCCTGGAAGCGTTCGACGGTATCCACCGCCGAGGCTACCGGGAAGCCCCCTTCCCCCTCATCCGGTTTAAGCCGGGCCAGCATTTGTTGCAAGGCCGCCCGCTGCGCCCGGTGCGGGACGACTACCCCCATTCCTTCCTGCGCGTCCAGTTCATAAACATTCGCCAGACTTTCCAGAATTGGCTCAATCAAGGTTTGCTCGAACGGATTGCGGGTCTGGCTCTGGTTTTCGCTGTGGGTGATGACGACCAGCGGGTAGGCCGGGTCAAGCACGGCGGCCAGGAACGGGGCGGTGTGGTCTTTTGGGGCCAGCAAGTCCTGTTTAAGCGAGTGGTAGGCAATAGCGTCTTTGGCGTAAATTTCGCGGCGCAAAAACTCGGCCATCGCGGCGTGCAGCCGGAAGGAGCGGGCAAACTTTATAACCGGCGGGGCGGGTTGCAGGGCCATAAGGGCTTCGAAAAGCGACTGGTAGGACTTGTACTCCTGGAAAGTCCGGCGCGGTTCGCCTTCCCAGTCGTGCTTGATAATCGGCGGCATCTGGCGGTGGTCGCCTACGACGATAAGCTGGCCGCTCGCTTTCAGGACGAGCGAGGCCATGCACGCTTCCGGCAAATTCATCTGGGAAGCCTCGTCCAGCACCAGGCAGTCGGCGAACTGCTGGGTAAAAATACTAACCTTCTTCTCGCGCATGCCGTAAATGCCGCCGGGCGTCGCTGCCATCACGTTCCAGGAGGTTGAAAGCAGGGTCTGGCGGTTGGAGGGTTCGCCTTTGGCTTTGTCGCCGTCTTTGGCAAGTCCGGTAATGCCCTCAGGCTGGTCTTTGCGGCCCGCTACCCGGTAGAGCGGCACATCCAGCAACCGCCGGTCGAAATACCTGTCGAACAATTCGGGCTGGCGGTGGGCCAGGTCAATTAGTTTTCGCTGGACCTGCAGCACATTTTCCAGCAAGACCTCGGTCGCGGCGTGGGTCTTACAGGCCAGCACCACCCGGCAGTCCTGCTTGGCGGCAAGCGCGGCCTGAATCCGGGCAAAGACGGCAAAGCCGGTCGAATAGCTTTTACCGGTGCCGGGCGGCCCCTGGACCAGGATGACCGGGTCGGCCAGGTGGCTGCCGATGTAGGCTTGCTTGCTTTCTTCGAAGTCGTGCAAAAGGCCCAACCGGTCGAACGCCTGTAAGCCGGCCATAAACCGAACCTGACCTTCTTTAGCGGCATCGGGCCGGTTTAGCGGTTGGTTGGAAGGATATGCCAGCCGGTTATAAAGGGTGTTCGCCCCGGCGGAAGGGTGGTCTTCAAGCTCGCTCAGTCCCTCGGCGACCTGCGAGTTCCAGTAGGTGTACCAGTTATTCACGTCGGGATCGAGCGTGTAGAACTGGTCGGCCACCAGGGGCCGGTCTATAGCGGGGAAGACATATCCTTCAGCTTTGCCGAACGATTTTTGGGGCGCAACCTCGATAAAAGCAACCGAGTCCCGGCCCGGCTTTCCGGCTTCAAGGATTACCCGCTCGATGCTCACGCGCATGCCGTAAAGCATTTGCTTGGGTGTGGGCGTGTTCAGGGTGCGCTGTTCGGGCGGCAAGCGTTCGTCCGAGGTCCAGCGCGGGAAAATAATAACCGTCTCGCCTTCGCGCAAATTGCTAAGGGCCAGGACTTCTTCGGCGGAGCACCACACGCCAGCCGTTTCCAACCGCAACTTGAAGCGCAAACCTTCCAAGTTCCAGTCGCACTCGGCCTTTTGCGCCGCCGAAAGCGTGACTTTTTTCGCGTTAGGATTGGCCGCCTTATACTCAGCCCGGTACTGCTGGCCGAGCGCGTAACGCCGTTGGTTGTCGCGGTTGCGTTCGGCTGTAGCCGTGTCCTGGTCGCTTTCAAGATAGCGCACCAGCAAAGTTTCACCCATCAAGACCCGGCGTTCGGGCGCAAGGTTGCGGGTGGCTTTCCAGGCTCCAAGCTCGACGTGCCGCTCGATAGTGACAAATTCTTGCAGGGCGTGGGCCAGGGTGCGGGCCTTTTGCTGGAAGTTCGCCAGGTCGGGCAGGCTGAAAGAGGTCTTTTCGGTCAGGTGGTTGCCTTTGAAATCTTTAGCAATCCACTCGATAGCTTCCAGGCGGCGGGCCTGAAAGCCGCTGATTAAAGAGAGGGTGGCTGTCCGGTAGGGCGTAAAAGTATCTCGTTCGCCCGGCAGCGGCTCTGACAAGTCGTCCCAGGCCGCGTAAGCGTATTCGAGCGGTATCATGCTGCTAAAGCGGGCGTGGTTGGTGTACCAGGGCGACTCGCCCTGGTCCCGCTCCGGTTCGTCCAGTTTGCCCCAGAAATCGAAAAGGTGTTCCCGGAAAATCCCCCGGTAATCGGTCCCGGCGCGCCAGTCGAACCGGAGATAAGCCGCGACCGCCTGCAAGGACTGGCAGACCATCGGAAAGTTCTTCAACTCGCGGATTTCGTTTACCAGGTAAGAGACCACCGGGGAATCAAACGCCGCCAACTGCGTCAAAAAGTCGTAGAGCGGGGTGGTGCCCAGGATGCCCTGCAAGTGGCGGGCCAGCCCTTCGAGCAACGCCTGCTGCGCCCATTTGTCATAGAAAATCAGGTGAATAGGCGCTTTAGCCTGGCCGTTAGCGTCGGGCGCGGCCAGTTCCACGACTGCTCGCACAGCCTGGTCAATCCAGTCTAAAAAGAGGGCCGCTTCCTGTTCCTGGGTGTCGGGTGGCGCTGGCGTTATCCGCACGATACTGCGCCGCCGCTCCGGACTTTCCTGCCCGTTTTCCGAGGCAACCACCAGCGCTCCCAGCAAATAAACCCGCTCTTTTAAATAATCCTGCTGAGCATCCAGGTAGACCCGGATTAAATTAGGATTTTGCTTTTCGTCCGAGTAGGGCAGCGAACCGTGTCCGGCGCTTGGAATAAAAGTCAGGGCGTCAATCGCCTCGCCTTTGAATTTGCGGTAGCGCCTGGCCCGGTGAACCAGTTCGTCCAGGCGCGGTCCAACCGGCCAGGTGGTCGCCAGGCGGCGGTTAAGTTCTTCCTGGCCCGGCGCGACGGTCAATTCCAGGCTGGGAAGGTTAAGCTCTTTAAGGTGGGCCAGTTCCCGGACGGTTTCTACCCCGTTGCGGCGCAGGGCTTCTTTATCCACCTGGGTAAGCTGGGGTAGCAGTGACAGGTCGTCGGTGGCGGCGCTGTATTTCATGCAAAAAGGGTTGTACAGGCACGAATCACACTTGCCGGTCAGGTGAAAAGGGCTGTCGTCCAGCGGGGCCAGCCAGAGGCGGAAGGCTTCCGAATTTTCTCCTGTAACCAGGTTTTCGACTTCGGCCAGGTAGGCTTCGGGGTCTGCGATAAGCTCAAGGTAAGCTGTTTCAAGGCCGAAAACACGTTGGGCCGCCGCCTGGTGAACGTCCAGTACAGCCTGGTCTTCCGGTCTGAGGCTCACGGCTTCGCCGCCCGGTCCCCGGTAGAGAATAGCGATTGTTTTCTCGCCAACCTCAATTCCGGCCTGCTCAAAGACCGCCTCGACCATTACCCGGTAGAACGCCACCTGTAAACGGTGTTCGACTTTTGGTCCCGCCGAACTTTTCATGTCCGCGATAAGAAAGTTCAGGCAGCCTGCCGGGGTGCGTTCGAGGCGTAAAATATCCAGGTCGCCCCGCATTTCCCAGCCGGCCACCTCGACCTGCAACCGGACCTGGAACAGCGTCACCGTTTCGCCGGGCGGTAAAGTCCGGGCTAATTCGATTAGTTCGCGGTTATGGGTAAAACTCTGGCCGGGCCGCCGGTTAAATTTCTCGACCCGTCCGTGCCGGGCTGCTTCGGTTTCTATCAGGGTTTCAAAAGAAGCCCCGGAGCGGGTTAAAAGCGGCCCGGTCGCTTCGGGAACAACCCCATAATCGGTCAGGATAGTGCGGCCGCCGGAATGTTCCTTAAGCCGGAGGGCCAGAAAGCGGCGGCATTGTTGCAGGCGAATGTATTGCGAAATATCGGTCGGGGAGATGCGACGGCGGGCGGTGCCGTCTAGGGGTTGGTTAGGCATGCCTTGTTCCTGTTAAGGTTTTGAAAGTCTTCGAAAGCCTTATAAAATTTTTCCAGCAGGGCTTGATTGGACTGCATCGTTCGCTATCCTTTCGCGGGCAAATTTAATCTTTATTTTCTGATTTTTAAGAGTGGCTTACAAAAGTGATAGCCAGAGTATAACAAATAAGGCCGCTTTAAGCGATTCAGGTTTAGCACTTTTTAGCATACTTTTTTTAAGTTGCTACCTTTTATTAAATGGGTGGCCTTCCTGAGTTTCTGGCACTCGGTATTGTCTTTTTGTACGCCGGGATTGATAAACTGACCGACCCTGCCTTTTTCAACCCTGCCGCGCCCGGCTATATTGGCAACCAGTTAGCCGAGTTTGCCACTATTTCACCCATCGGCGGGTTTCTAACGAGCGTGGCCGTGCCGAACCCGGCTCTTTTCGGCTGGTTGAGCGCCCTGGGCAAGGTTGCGATTGGCCTCGGTACCCTGGCCGGACTTTTTAGCCGGGCGGCCGCTCTTGGCGGCATGCTGTTGAGCCTCATGCTATGACTCAGCGCATCCTGGGCCACCGAACCCTTCTATCTCGGCTCCGACCTTCCCTACGCCATACTCTTTCTGGTCCTGGCGGTTGAGGGGCCGCACCCAAACTTGAGCCTGGATGGGCAAATCTCCCGCTGGCTGGTCCGCCGGAAATCTGCGGAAAATCCCCAGGCAGCCTCTTACCGGTTCAACGAGCAGGCGCAACCTGTGCCAACCGTCACGAAAGGAGAAGCGGCGGTCCTGGCGAGGCGGCGGTTCCTGGCTGTGACCGGGGCAACCGTGGCTGCGGGGATGTAGCCTGGGGTAACGCCCTGGCAGGTCGTCCCTCTACCACGACAGCCAATTTAAACACGGGTCAGACTTCCAACCCGGGTACTCCAGTCCCGGGAGACAGCGCTACCCCGGCAGCCTCGGTCACGACTGCCGCTGCCGCCACGACTGCGGAGGCTTCGGGCCTAACCCGGGCGACCACCGCCGCTGCCGTGGAAGGGACGGTTTTAACTACCCTGCCCGCCCTGCCGCCCGGTACCGGCAAATCGTTCAACACCCCGGATACCAACCACCCTTTCCTGGTAATCCGGGGCAAGGGTAATACTGTCCACGCCTTTAGCGCCATCTGCACGCACCAGGGCTGTACCGTCGCCTTCAACCAGGCGGCTAACTCGATTATCTGCCCCTGCCACGGCGCGGAGTACAATCCTTTGACTGGGGCAGTCACCCAGGGACCGGCCCCAAAAGCCCTCGCTACTATTAAAGTAACAGTAGACGCAAGCGGAAACGTAATTTACACCACCCGGTAGGACAGCCCTGAAAAAGCCACCCCTCTATTTTGACAAGGGTGGCTTTTTCTTTTTTTATATTTAGCTTTCCTTGCATTTTATAGCAAGAAGGGTATGGCGTAATTCTACTTTCTAGCGGTACTTAGTATAAGTAAGGTTGGAATTAGACTTACTGCAACCAGCCCCGCAATTTAAGGTTATCGGTGCCGAGCAAGGTTAGCTGGATTTTGTACGGCTCCGGCGCTTCAGGGTGATACTCGAAACGGGCCCGCTCAAAGTATTGCACCAGGTAACGTTTGCCATCGTTTGGATTAAGCTCCTCGAACGGCTCGGTCCAGGAAAACCCGAGAAGCGACAACCCGCCGTTTTTCTGCCAGAAGGTCAGGAAAGGCCCGCTTAAAGTATGCCCTGTCTCCGCGAAGTACCTTGGCGCGCCCGGGTTGGCGGCGGATTGCACTACCGGCGGCTTTGCAACGCTTTCGACCGGCAAATCGGGCCCGGCCAGTTTCTGGTAGGCATAATACCCCGCTTTGTAGCGGGTGGGCAGGCCCGAAGAAGCATAATTGGCCGGGCTGCCGGCTCTAACCGCACCAGCCCATAAGGCTCGATATTGCCAGTTTTTGCGTCATAAAAATTTTCGTATTTTAACCAGAAGATAGCCGCGATGTCGTTCAGGTGGGTGAAGGTAAGGCTGTGCGGCTAAAAGGAATGATTAGACCGCGAACTCCTTTTTCTCCTGGCCTTCCATCCAGGCCGGGGCCGGGTTCGAGGAAACCCAGTAAACTTCGACCTGTTCGCCGGTCCAGGTCAGCTTTGCATTCAAAAAGTTCTGATGGCCGCCAACATCCCCGTTTTGTTCGCCTACGGGCACCCCGATTTCAGGATGCTCTTTGTACAACCGCAAGAACGCAAACCCTACGTTATGCCCGTTGATATTTTCAACATCGGCCATGAGTGTTCCTTCCTTTCACTTATTAACTCGCTCTGAGCCGAAAATTTCGGCCCCTCAATAAACGCCAGACGCCGTATGAGATCAGGTATTTTTGCGAAATACTACCGGAACGCCCTCATAATACTATGCCTGTGGTTTGTCGGGCAATACGCAAATTTTTGGGGCTTTGATTAAAAGAAACTTAAAAACCTAAAAAGACTCGTTTTGGAGCCTGGTTGTCCGTGAAGCGTGGATTTTCACCGGGCCTGATTTGTAGTATATTAACCAGGCTAAAAAGGAAATTATTCTACCTGTTGCCTATTCATGTTTAACGTTCAACGATAATAAAAGGAGTTTGATGTACGAGCAATATCTTGAGGTAGCCCGCAGCGCCGCCCGGGCCGCCGGTCAAATCCAACTGGACGGCCTGACCCGCCGCTTGCATATTGAAA
>CADDZM010000020.1 GCA_902812345.1 Chloroflexota bacterium
TCGCCGGTCTTCTGGCGGCTTGCGGTGACAACACGGCCACAACTGCTCCGACCGCGACGACTGCTGCCGCGGCAGCGACCACTGCCGCAACTGCAACCACGGCTGCGGCGGCTACTACGGCTGCGGCGGCTACTACGGCTGCCGCGACCACCGCTGCGGCAGCGACCACTGCCGCTACCGCGACCACCGCTGCGGCAGCAACCACTGCCGCTACCGCGACCACTGCCGCTACCGCGACCACCGCTGCGGCAGCAACCACCGGCGCCAGCACCGGCGCTACCAGTGGCACCATCCGCATCTATTCCAGCTTGCCGGCGACCGGCAGCAGTAAAAAGCAAATTGATACGCTTGTCAACGCTATGAAGATGGCGATTGCCGATTTCACAGGTGGTACCGGCAAAATTGGTAACTTCACCATTGATTACCAGCCGCTGGACGATGCTACCGCCGCTAAAGGCCAGTGGGACGCCGATACCGAAAAAAGCAACGCTAACAAAGCCGTCAACGACCCTGACGCGATGGTTTACCTGGGTACCTTTAACTCCGGCGCGGCCGCCGTTTCCATCCCGATTTTGAACCAAGCTTCCCTGGCGATGGTAAGCCCGGCCAATACTTACACCGGCCTTACCCGCGCCGCTGAAGGCATTACCGCCCAGGGTGAGCCGGATGTCTACTACCCAACTAAAGTCCGCAATTACTTCCGCGTAGTTACCGCTGATGACGTGCAGGGCGCTGCCGCGATTGAATTTATGAAGAGCCTCAACGCCAAGAAAATATTCTTGATTGATGACTCCCAGTCATACGGTAAAGGTCTGGCCGATGCGGTCGCCCTCTACTGCAAGAAGGCTTCCATGGATTGCTCACAGCGCCTCTCCATAAACGGCAAGGAGTCCGACTACAAGTCAGTTGCCACCCAGATTAAGTCGGCCAACCCTGACGCTATTTACTACGCTGGCATCACCCAGAATAATGCCGGTAAACTCGTTGCCGACATCCGGGCCGCCAGTGTCACCAAGCCGTTCATGGGCGCTGATGGTATCTTCGAGCAGGCTTTCATTGATGCTGCCGGCGCTGCTGCTGAAGGCGTCTATGTAACCGGGGCCGGTCTTCCGGTGGAGCAGATGCCCGCCAAAGGCCAGGACTTCGTGAAACGTTACCAGGCTCAATTCGGCGAAGTCGAGCAGTACACTATTTATGGTTACGAATCGATGAACGTCGCCCTGAATGCCATCAAGACGGCCGGCGTCAAAGACCGCAAAGCCATCTTGCAGGCTCTGGCTAACACCAAGAACTTTGAAGGCGTGCTGGGCACCTGGGGCTTCACCCCTAACGGTGATACCACCCTCACCACCTATAAGGTTGACCAGATTAAGGACGGCAAATTTACCTTCGTCACCGGAGTTAAACCTACTGTCTAAATCAGGCTAAAAGTTAAGGGCCAGACCGCTGGGTTTGGCCCTTGCTTTCTAAATTAAGCTTTAGGACTTGTTTTAAAACGAGGCCAAAAATTCTGCATTTTAAGTCACTTTTAAAACAGTCTTCTTACCAGCTAAATTTGTCACTCGGGTTTTGACATAATTACCACTGACCGGGCAAAAGCTGCTCCGAAAGATTCCCAGAGTATTTCGCCGTCCTTAATCAAAGCTGATTTTCCGTTAGTCGTAGTAATGCTTGCCTTATTATTGCTCACCGGTGAGAATATAGAAAAAGGAAATTGTAGATAAATGAACAGCTTACCAGTTCAGCTTGTTCTGTTAATTGTATGGCTTGGCCTGGGAGCCTATGGCACCTTTATGCTGCTACAAAAGGGCTACAGGGTTAACAGCTTGAAAAGCTTAGCTTATTATGTTGCTCCGGTTGTGGCAATACTTTATCTGATAATAAATCAAATCCAGCCGCTCAACGCGTCCTGGCCCGGCAATCTACCAGGGGTGGTAATAAATATTGCCCTGGGCATAATTTTGCTGATAGTAAGCCCGGCCCTCTTAATCGCGGCTTTTTTGGTGCCGACTCAGAAAAACCTGGATGTTTCCGCCCGCGCTCTACAAAGAGACGCTTTCGTGCGTATGCGCTCGCGGATACTCTTGATTGGGGCAATCTTCCTGGCTCTGATGATGCCGCTATTAGCCCTTTCGCTCTTCAGGACTGCCGCGCCTTCCGAACTTCGCTACGATAGTGTCATAAGCGTAATGATAAACGGGTTACTCAGCGGTTCCCTTTTTGCCCTGATTGCCCTGGGCTACACTCTGGTCTACGGAATTATCGAACTTATTAACTTCGCGCACGGCGATGTCTTTATGATGGGTTCGCTGGTAGGCTTTACAGTAATTAATATTATGCTGGGGACCCAATCGGGCCGTCCGGTCAAGGCCGGTACTCCGCTCTTTATGGTTATCTTAGCCATCGTCCTGGCCCTGATAATTTCAATGGTCTTCTGCGGATTTCTCAATTACCTGATTAACCGCATCGCTTACAAAAGATTGCGCAACGCTCCCCGCCTGGCTCCCCTGATTTCAGCCATCGGCGTCTCCTTTATTTTGCAAAACATCGGGCTTTACCTGATTAGCTCGGCTCCCCAGGGCTACCCGGTGATGTTTCCGAATGCGACGCGGGTCGCCAACACCGACGTGGTGAGCGACATTCTGGACAATCACGACTCGCTGATTACCATTCCGGTAACGGGCATTCTGGTGATAGTCGGCGTCAGCATTTTGCTCCTCGGGCTAAGTTACCTGATTAACCAGACTAAAACCGGCAAGGCTATGAGGGCAGTAGCCCAGAACCGGGAAGCGGCAGCCTTGATGGGCATCAGTATCGAGCGCACAATCAGTTTTGCCTTCATCATTGGCGGCGCCCTGGCCGGGGCGGCCGGGGTTATTTACGGGGTTTATCAGGTCCAGGGTACCGTCCGCTACGACCTGGGCTTTCAAAACGGCCTGTTCGCTTTTACGGCGGCAGTGCTGGGGGGCATCGGCAACGTGAATGGGGCGGTATTGGGCGGCTTATTCATCGGGTTAATTTACTCGCTCAGCCAGTCCAGTTTTTTCGGCTTGAGCGCCAGCTTCCTGGATTTATCTATCTGGGCGCCCGTGGCGGTCTTTGGTGTCCTGGTGCTGGTAATGATTTTCCGGCCTACCGGGATTTTAGGCGAAAATGTGCAAGAGAAGGTTTAAACTATGGCCCAAGTTAAAATAAATCCGGCTGCCCAGGCAGGCGCTCCCAAAGGTTCTCGCCCTTTTAACCGGGCCAACCTGGATCGAAACAAAATTATTTTGTGGCTAGTCCTGGCAATTGTTCTTCTCATTTTACCCTTTGCCAGCAAGCCGTTTTTTGAGCTATTTGGCCCGACCGTTTTCAGTTCGACAGTCTCAGCAGTCAACAGCACCCTGCTTTTTGTGTTGTTGGCCCTGGGCCTCAACATCGTAGTAGGTTACGCCGGTCTATTGGACTTAGGTTATGCGGCCTTCTTTGCCATTGGAGCCTACACCATGGGCTTCTTAACCGCCCGTGGTAGCAAGCTTTTCGATTTATTGCACACCAACCCCCTAACAGAAGTGTTGACCAATTTCTGGGTAGCTCTTATCCTGAGCTTCTTGATGGCAGCGTTGTTCGGGGTATTATTGGGCGCTCCTACCCTCGGTCTGCGCGGTGACTATCTCGCTATCGTTACGTTGGGGTTTGGCGAAATCGTCCCGATTACCATCAACAACCTGACTCAGGTTACCGGCGGTGATACCGGGCTATCCGGCCTGACCCAACCGGACCTCTTCGGCTACCAGTTTTCAGCCTCAAGCCTGGAAGGTTGGTACCTGGTCACCTTGCTTGTAGTTTTCTTCTCCATATTTATGATACGCCGGTTGGTAAACTCGCGTATAGGCCGGGCCTGGATGGCGATGCGCGAGGATGAAATAGCGGCGGCGGCTATGGGTATCAACCTGGTCAAGACCAAGCTGTTGGCTTTCGGCCTGGGCGCTTCTTTCGCCGGGTTTTCAGGCGCTATTTTTGCCAACAGTCTTGGTTCGGCTAACCCTTCCCAGTTCAAGTTCGACGTTTCGGTTTTAATTTTGTCTATGATTATTCTCGGCGGTATGGGCAACCTGTGGGGCGTTATTGCAGGAGCGGTAGTCCTTTCAATGAGCGACCGCTACATTATCCCGTTCTTAACTGAGCAGGTCCGGCATTTCGCCGATAGCATTCAGCTTCAAACCAGTATTGTAAACGGCACCCGCGTTACTGAACCTAGCGCTATCAAGGATATTCTCACTAATGTCGGCACCAACTCCCGTTTGTTGATATTCGGTGTCATCCTGGTGGTTATGATGCTGGTCAGGCCGGAAGGCTTATTCCCGAACAGCCGCCGTAAGATGGAGTTGCGCGCCGCCCCGGCTGACGACCCGCAGGCTCTTATCCCTACAGACCCGATGACCCAGGCCGATGAATTCCGTTCGATAAACTACAATCCCTCCGACGTTACAGATCAATCCGGCAACCCCGATGGCGATAAAGACATTAAGGCTTAGCCCTCGCTAAAGTCAGGACGAAAGTTAAAATGAGTGATAACCTTAATTTAGGTGATAACCTGCTGGTAGCGAAAGATATTTCCAAAAACTTTGGGGGTATCGTAGCGGTCCAGAAAGTTGATTTTGTTATTCCGCGCCGGAGCATCATCAGCCTGATTGGCCCGAACGGCGCGGGCAAAACAACCTTCTTCAACCTGATAACGGGTATTTATGGCCCCTCTACCGGCCAGATTGTTTTCGATGGCAAGCCGCTGGGCCGCCTTAAACCCCACGAAGTTACCCAGCGCGGCATCGCCCGGACTTTCCAGAATATCCGGCTGTTTTCCAATATGACAGCCCTGGAAAACGTGATGGTCGGCGAACATGCACGGCTAAAGGCCGGGCTATTCGGGGCGATCTTTCGCCCGTCGCGAGTAACATCCGAGGAAAACAACGCTCGCCAGCGGGCCCTGGATTTGTTAACATATGTCGGGTTAAAAGGGAAGGGGGACGAGTTTGCCAAAAATTTGTCTTATGGCGACCAGCGCCGCCTGGAAATCGCCAGGGCGCTTGGTACCGACCCTAAACTGTTGTTGTTGGACGAACCAACCGCCGGGATGAACCCGAACGAGTCGGCCAGTCTGACCAAACTGGTGGACCGCCTCCGCAACGACCTGGGCCTGACCGTGCTGCTGATTGAACACGACATGAAAGTAGTTATGGAAGTCAGCGACCGTATAACAGTCCTAAACTTTGGCCGCAAAATTGCCGAAGGTCCACCGGCGGACATCCGGGCCAATACCGAAGTTATCGAGGCTTACCTGGGCAAAGAGTACGCCAAAACTGTAGCCGAAGATAAGGGGAAAATTTAAATCAATGACTACGGCCAATCAACCCAATGGCGCAAGCGCGGCCAACACCAGTACTCAACCCGTACTGGCATTGGATAAAGTTTCGTCGTTTTACGGCAACATCCAGGCTTTGCGAAATATCAGCCTGCAAGTCTTTCCGGGCGAAATCGTGACCCTTATCGGCTCGAATGGGGCCGGTAAAACTACCACCCTCAAGACTATTTCGGGTCTTATCCGGCCCCGCACCGGCACAATTACGCTGAACGGTGAGCGCATTGACGGCATTTCACCGGAAACTGTTGTCGCCAGGGGCATCTCGCAGTCGCCGGAAGGCCGCCAAATTTTTCCGCGTATGACCGTGCTGGAAAATCTTGAAATGGGCGCTTTTTTACGCAAGGACAAGGCCGAAATTGCCAGGGACATGGAAAGTGTCTTCAAGCTGTTCCCGCGCCTCAAAGAGCGCGTAAAGCAGCGGGCCGGGACGATGTCCGGCGGCGAGCAGCAAATGCTGGCGATGGGCCGGGCTCTCATGGCCAGGCCGAAAGTGTTGCTGCTGGACGAGCCGAGCATGGGCCTTTCGCCGCTGCTGGTGGAAACCATTTTCCAGATTATTATAAACATTAACCGGGAAGGAACCACTATTTTGCTGGTGGAGCAGAACGCTCTCGCCGCCCTGAGTATCGCCAACCGGGGCTACGTCTTGCAGACCGGCTCAATCGTCCTCGAAGACAAAGGCCGGAACCTGCTCGAAAATGAGAACGTGCGCCGGACCTACCTCGGCGAGACTGTCGGCGTCGAGTAGCCTTTTATTTAAGGGAAAAAGAAAAACACCACTTCTCTTTAAATCGGCTGGGTCACAGCGTTTCTAAAAGGAGTGGTGTTTTTTAGCGGGTAAAATTTCTAAAAGTCTTCTTCGTCGGAAGCCTCAAGCTGGCTGTTAAGCTGTTCGATTTCGGCTTCCACTTCGTCCAGGCCGACCAGTCCCAGTTCGAGCAAATCGCCCCGGATTGAGACAAGCAGCTCGCGTTTTTCGTCGGTGGCAGGGTCAGTTCCCGGTACGGTCAGGGCCAGGGCTGATTCTACCTGGGAGAGCGAGTCGAAACCCGCCTCCTGCATATCCTCGCGCAGGCTTTCCAGTTGCTCCAACCGCACCATCAAATCATAGGTATCGTCCCCTTGCGGGATATTATCTTCTTCGCTCATAACTCTATTTATTCTCGTTCTTCCAGGTAGTTTAAGTTAAATGAGTAAATGTTTGAATTTACCCATACCCCACCGACTACTAACTTGTAATCTGCGGATTTGTAATAATTGAGTAAACAATCAGCAACAGGCTTACCAGCGACACAATCAAATACTCGCGTAACACGGCCCGGTTGAGATTATTGGTCAGGTAAGCCTGCAAAATCCCAGCGACCACATAAAAAATCAGCAGCAGCATTACCCCACCGATGAGGACCGGCAGCAGCCAGTAGTTGAGCGCCCAGGTCACTTCAGCCAGGATAAACGCGCCCACCAGCGAGTAAATTAACAGCCGGCTGTTGTTGGCTTTGGACTGCCGCAAAATTTCGTAGGTCAGAAAGAACGTCACCAGCCCGACCAGGGGCGCGCTTATCAAAGCCCGCCACTTGTTTACATAAATCGCGCTAAAGATGAGAAAGCCCGCGATATAGGTCGCCAGGTTAAGGCCGATGTTAGCCCAGCCGTAAAGCCGTTCCTGCCGCCCGATGGTGTAATACTGGGCGATAATCACCACCAGCAGGACGAAGGACGAGATAATGGTCCCGACCACCTGGACTGGCGGGCTGTCGAACAACCGCAGGAAAAGATAGGTGCCGATTACCAGCATCGAAGGCAAAATCCAGGAGAACGGGGCAAACTCGAACTTCTGACCGCCGCGCGTCCGTATAACGGGCAGCTTTAGCAGGTAAATCTGGGGATGAGAGCGCACGGTCGCATCGGCGATGCCGGAAGTAATCGTGACCAGGGCTGCCAGGAGGACAACGGTCAGGGGAAACTGGTAATCCTGGGAGACCAACTGGGAGAAGGGGCCGCTGGTAGGGTCGATTACCAGCAAGAAGCCCTGGGTAAGGGCGATCAGGATAGCCAGGACGATAATACGGTCAACTCGCATGGTTTATTTCAAAGCCTCTTTAATTTGCCGGGCCGGGATAGCGGTTTCCCGCAAGACCCGGATAGTATCGCCGGTAGCATCCACCACGGTCGAGTCGATGCCGCCGGGGCAGGGACCGCCATCGAGAATGAGTTCGATGCGGCCATTCAGATTTATAAGGGTCTGCTGAGCGTCCAGAGGACTGTGGCGGCCGCTGCGGTTAGCGCTGGTGGTTGCCAGGGGCGAACCCACTTCCCTGAGCAAAGCCAATGTCATAACATGGCCGGGCATGCGGACGGCGATAGTGCCGTCGCTGGCCTGGACGGCCTTTGGTAGGTCGGGATGCGGGAGCAAGACCAGGGTAAGAGCGCCCGGCCAGAATTGTTCAATCAGCCGCCGGGCGAGAGGTGTTATTTCTCGCGTTACCAGGGCCAGTTGCTCCGGTCCCGAAACTAAAATAGGGATAGGTTTGTTCCGGTCGCGCTGCTTCACCTCGTAGAGCCGTTCTACCGCCTCGCCATCGTACGCCAGGCAACCCACCCCGTAGACCGTATCGGTCGGGAAAGCGGCCAACCGCCCGGCCCGCAACTCCGCCGCCGTACTCGAAAGGGCATCGGGTTGGTCTGCCGGAAGCAGCCGGGTTTTTAGTCTGGATGGCGAAGTGATAACTTCCTCTTTCTAGTTGATTTCGCGTTTAACAAACAATTATTTCGCGCTATTATAACATACTACTTTTTACTGGAAAATCTATAAAGTCCTTATAAATATTCGCGGATTTTGTTGAGGGCGGCTTTGTTCATGCCGGGGACGGCCAGCAAATCTTCGTCTTTTGCGGCCTTGATTTTGGCA
The DNA here is from genome assembly GCA_902812345.1 of Chloroflexota bacterium. GTDB lineage: Bacteria > Chloroflexota > Chloroflexia > Chloroheliales > Chloroheliaceae > 54-19. The sequence goes on from CADDZM010000020.1 coordinate 8,313, forward strand.
GCGGTGCCGAAATTCTTTATCAGGGCTTGTTTGCGTTTGGGTCCAATGCCCGGCACGCTGTCGAGCGGCGAGGCGAAAGTGTTCTTGCTGCGTAACTGGCGGTGGAAGGTAATCGCGAAACGGTGGGCCTCATCGCGCAGGCGCTGGACCAGGTAAAAAGCTTCGCTGGTGCGCGGCACGTAAAGCGGCAAATCCTGGAACGCCTTGACGATTTCGTCATGGCTGCGGCCCGGCCCCTTGGTCATGCCAAAGAGCGGAATGTCACCCAGGTCAAGCTCATTGAGGACTTCGGCCACCGCCCGCAACTGCGGTTGACCGCCGTCAATAATCAGGAGGTCGGGCATGGACTGCCAGGAGTAGTCTACCTTTTTCCTGACCGCCAGGTCCGGTTTGGCCCGCTTGCCCTGGCCTTTTTCGGCTCCCAAACCCGGGTGGCCGCGCACGCCCCACTGCTGGTCGTGAGGGTCTTGCACTTCCATACCTTCGTCAAGTTCAAGTTCCTGCTCTTCGGCTTCCAGTTCCAGGGCTGCTTCCTCGATATTTTCCTCGATGTCCTCGCGAGCGTTCAGGTCGGCTTCCTCCACCGTTTTGGCCCGTTTGAAGCGGCGGCGGATAACCTCTTGCAACGAGCCGAAGTCGTTCGCGCCCTCGAAACCCTTGATTTTAAAGCGGCGGTAGTCCGATTTCTTGGGGCTGCCGTTCTCGAACACAACCATGCTGGCGACATTGTTCGTCCCCATCGTGTTTGAAATATCGTAGCACTCGATACGGCGGGGCAGTTCGGGCAGCTTCAGGAAGTTTTGCAGTTCAAGCAGGGCTTTGGTGGTCTTTTGCTCGTCGTTAAGCCAGCGCAGGCGGTTCTGTTCGAGCGTTTCCTGGGCGTTCTGGGCGACCATCTGGACTAAATCATACTTGTCGCCCGACTTTGGCACGTTGATTTCAACCTCCATCCCGGCCTTTTTGGAGAGCCACTTGGTGATGGTCTTAAGCTCCTTAATCGGGAACTGGACCTGCAAACGGGGCGGCACAAAGGTTGCCTCGCTATAGTATTGCTTCACAAAGCTGGCCAACACGTCGCGATCGGTTTCGTCCTCGACGCCCTGCAGCATGAAGTTCTCGCGGCCAATCAGCTTGCCGCGCCGGATAAAGAAGACCTGGACCGAGGCTTCGCCTTCCGAACGGGCCAGGGCAATCACATCCTCGTCAAAAGACGAACTGCTTACCACCTTTTGCTGCTCGACCACACCCCGGACCGCGCCAAGCTGGTCGCGCAGGTGGGCCGCTCGCTCGAATTGCAAGTCTTCGGCGGCCTGCGACATTTGTTCTTCAAGGCGCACGATAACATCATCGGATTTGCCTTCCAGGAACATTATCACCTGGTTGACCGCTTCGTCGTATTCGCCTTTATCGGCCAGACCCGCGCACGGCCCCAGGCAGCGATGAATGAAATATTCCAGGCAGGGGCGGGGTTCTTTCTCGGTGATTTTCAGGTCGCAGTTGCGGAACGGGAAAAGCTTGTCGAGGGTTTTGATGGTGCGAGAAGCAGTGCTATTTCCGGCGAAGGGGCCAAAGTAGCGCGCTCCGTCGTCCAGCACCTTGCGCACGATAAAGACGCGCGGCCACTTTTCGTTGGTAGTTACCTTGATGTAGGGGTAAGTCTTATCATCGCGGAGCAGGATGTTATAGCGGGGCCGGTATTCCTTGATGAGAGTATTTTCCAGGTTCAGAGCTTCGGCTTCGGTATCCACCACGTAATACTCGAAGTCCGCGATATTCGAAACCATCAGCCGGACTTTAGGAGCCTGCCCGGTTAAAGAGCCGAAGTAGTTGGAAACCCGATTGCGCAGCGAGACAGCCTTGCCCACGTAAATAATCTGATTGTCTTTATCTTTCATGATATAGACGCCGGGGCGGTGGGGCAGGGATTTTACTTTTTCATCAAGATAGGCGCGGTCCATTGCTTTAAGAAATTTCCAGTGTTTTTTACAAACAGGGTAAAAGACGATTATTAAGACCGCCTTTTACCCTGGATTTTGGGTTAATAGGCCGGACTATTCGTCAACGACCTTAACCGACTTCATTTTATCGCCCTTACGAATCTTCTGAACTAAATCCTGGCCTTCGACGACCTGGCCGAAGACGGTATAGTTTTTGTCCAGGAACGGGGCCGGGGCCAGGCAGATATAGAACTGGCTGCCCGCACTATCCGGGTGTTGCGAACGGGCCATCGCAACGGTCCCGGTCAGGTGCTTGCGGTCGTTGAACTCGGCTTTAATCTTGTAACCGGGGCCGCCCGTGCCGTTGCCGCTGGGGTCGCCGCCTTGCACCACGAAGCCCGGTTCGACCCGGTGAAAGGTCAGACTGTTGTAGAAGCCGCTGTTCGCCAGCTTTTCAAAGTTTTTAACAGTTTCGGGGGCGACATCGGGATAGAACTCAATTTTGATGGTCCCACCGTTTTCAAGTTCAATATAACCAGTCTTTTTGCCGGTTGGCTGTGTCATTTTAATCTCCTTATGCTCATTTTCTCAATAAAGAGCCAAAAAAGCTGTTACAACGCTTTCTGGCCTGAAAACCATGCTTGCATTGTAACAGCTTGATTGGTGAAAATAAAGATTCCGGTTATTTGACGGTGATGGTCACCGATTTCATCTTGTCACCGACCGCGATATTATCTACCACGTCCATACCCTCAACGACCTGCCCGAAGATGGCATAACTGCCGTCCAGGTGGGGCGCGTCGGCCAGACAAATATAGAACTGACTGCCCGCGCTGTTCGGGGCCGAACTGTGAGCCATGGCGACGGTGCCGCGCGCGTGCTTTTTGAGCGTGGTGAACTCATCCGGGATGCTATAGCCGGGACCGCCCGTGCCATCGCCTTTAGGGTCACCGCCCTGGACCACGAACGGGGCCGGGCTTTTCTCGACCCGGTGGAAGGTCAGGCCGTTGTAGAAGTTAGATAAGGCTAACTTCTCAAAGTTTTCGACAGTCTTAGGAGCCAGGTTCGGGCAAAGCTGAATGACAATCTTGCCGCCCTTTTCCATTTCAATGTTGGCGAACGCATTCTGGCCGGGTCCTACAGCCGGGGTTGGACTGCCCGGAATGGCGAACGGGGTGGCGGCAGCAGTCTGGCCGACCTTGCCGGAGGCAATCAGAATGAGGGTGTCGCCCTGTTTGATATTGCTCTGAAATTCGGTCGGGTAGCCGGTAACATCGGTAATGCTTTCCAGGCTGGCGACCACTTTGCTGCCGCCTTTCTGGTAGACCAGTAGCGATTGTTTGTTGGTAAGGTCACTCTCGACGCGGAACTGAACCCAGCCATTGGACTCAAGGGTCTGGCGCAAGAAGGCGTCAACCTTGTCGAAACTGTCCGGTGTATCGGCAAAACTTACCTTATCCGGGGTGAAGCTGCCAAAGATGGTGGCAAACTGAGCGTCAGCCAGGTTAGCAATAACCCCCTGGGAAGTCGCGTCCCCCGCCGGGAGGTCTTTCTGCCCGCTATAGCTAAGATTGGGCAGGGTCGCCAGGTCAGTTACAGTCGTGGTTGGTTTGGGGGCGCTGGCGGCGGGGGAGGCACTGGCGGCTACCGTGTCAAGGCAGGGATTAGCCGAAACAGCCGTCCCGCCGGTGCCGGGCGTAGCACTCGAGCCGCCGGAAGCAGCGGCAGTGGTCCCAGGAATAGCGGTAGTTCCCGCGCCGGGCGTGGGAGCTGCGGTGATAGCGCCTGCCGCCGTAGTGCCGGCCACCGCACCCGTTCCAGCGGAGGTAGTAGCGGCAGCGGCAGTCGTGGCCGAACCGGCAGGCGTATTTAATATGGGAGCCGAAGTTGTTCCACCGAGGGATGCCGCTTTGGTGGCGCTGCTGGTGGTGGCAGGAACGGCGGTCGGATTATCGCCGCAAGCAAGCAGCGTCATGCACAGCAGCAAAGCAACCAGCGCAAAGCCGGTGTATTTAAACTTCAAAATAGACAACGTGTGAAACTCCTTCTGAATTTGGATTATGCCAGGCGACCGATGAGCAGTCTAACCCTTATTTTAACATATTGGTGTTTAGTTTTTAGTTTTCAGTTTTTAGTTTTCAGCTAGCTTTAATCCTAGTCTAACAAAGGCATACCCAAAAATACTGGCAATTAAACACTAAAAACTATCGTCCCGTAGCTAACCGGAGTATCGTTTTTAAGGGTCAGGTCATTGAGGCCGGGCCGCAGTGTCAGGCTTAATTCCACCGGTTGCAAGCCCGTATTCACCTGCTGAGCGGGTAGGGTCTGGCCGTTAAGGGTGGGCGTCAGGTTGGCCGGGCTTTTTACAGCCTGGGTGTTGCTGAACCGTAGTTTGACCGACATGGGTTGCTGGTAGGGGTTGAAAAGTTCTAGCCGCGCCGAGGCCGCGACTGACCGGACCGGCCCGTTGGCCGTATCCTCGCGGTTGCCCCAGCCGTCGCCAAGTTGGGCCAGGACTTTGGAAGGGTCGGCCTGGCTGCCGTTTTCGATAAAAGCGGGGGTTTTCCAGACCTGAATTTCCTGGTCCTGGTAGACCGGCCTTGTATCTTTGCCGAAAACCGTTTGCAGCACTTCGTTCGCATTAAACCGGCTGTCCGGGGTTTTGAGCAGGCCGGGATGGACGATTACATAGCGAATTTTGTAATACTCAAGTACACTCTGGGCGTTTTTCAGGCTTGCCCGGTCCAGGATGTCGCGCCCGTAAAGGCATTGTCGGGGGTTCGGGCAAAAATCAAGCTGGAGCAGGTCGCGGATACCCGGATAGGTTGCAAAAGGATAGTCGGGTTCGCGGGAGAGGTAGCCGCCCACCATCGGGTGCTGCGAAACCGTCTGGAAGTACATGGCCTTGCTGATGATTGAGGCGCCCGAAGAGTCGGGCGTTTCGAGGACCGCGAAGTCGTTCCGGGGATCTTCTTTAGCAATCTGGGAGTAAAAAGCCGGGACCGAGGTAGCGGCGGTCGGGCGCGGGCCGGGAAAGAATTCCAAAAAGACCAGCAATCCGGCCAGGGCCGGTAAAATCCAGTCCTGGCCGCGCCTTATTCTGGAATTCTTCATGCGAGTGCGGGCAAAATTCACCAGCCAGCCAAGCCCGTAAGCGGCCAGGACGGCCAGGCAGAGCGTCGTTACCAGGGTATAGCGCAGGGGCACACGGGCGATATTGCCAAAGGGCAGCTTGAACATGAAGCCGCCGGGCAGGGGCAAGCCGTTTTCGATATTGACAGGGGTCCAGTTCGGGTCGAAACTTACGTGTAAGACCAGGCCCAGGGCCAGCACCAGGAAAATCAGGGCCACGCCTCCCCAGAACCAGTTTTTCTTGAAACCCACGACCAGGCCCAGGAGCGCCAATCCAAGCGCGAAAAAGCCCAGGAAATTGCCCCGGTATTCCGGGTTATCGCTCGACCCAAAAATCCCCCACAGGGCTGATGGGCCGGTGGTGAACAATCCTTTAAGAGTGGCCGAGTTGTAAATTACCGTAAAGCGGGGCTGGGTCGCACCGCTCGAACCGGCCTCGCGCAGGGTCGGCAGCAGAATGGGTAGCACCAGCACTCCGTACACAGCCATCACTCCGACCGCCAGGGCTAACGTGCGCGGCCAGGTTTGCCGCCACTCTTTGCGCTCCTGCCAGAGCTTATAGAGGGTGAAAAGGCCGCTAAAAATGACGGCATACAGCAGGTAATACCAGGTGTCCAGCGACAAAACCAGCAAGAAAACCACGCTCAAAACCCGCCAGAGCCAGGGACGGGCCTCGCGGTTGAGGGTCTTCAGGAAGCATAAAATGTACAGGGGCAGCCACTCGATTGAGGTCAGTTCCAGCTGGCCCAGGTTCAAAAGGCGCGACTCAAGCGGCGAACAGGCATAGATTAACCCGGCCACCACCGAAGCCGCCGGGTTGCCGGTCAGGTAGCGGGCCAGCAGATAAACGCCCCACCCGGCCACGGTCAACTGGAACAGGATAACCAGGTTAAACGACGCTACCAGGCCGAACAGCAGTTGCAACGGCGTGGAGATATAGCCGTCCATCGGGTCCAGGGCATGAAAGAAAAGGTTTGCCCCGACCGGGTGCAGCAGCATGGGGGTTGTGTAAGGATGGGTATGCAAATCGAGCAGCGAAAAGCGCATCCACCAGTTGTTCCAGAGGTGCTGCCAGACATCGCCGCTTTCACTTAAAACCACCCGGTCGCCCAGGTGCAGGGCCAGCGGCCAGCTAAAGACAATTGCCACCACCAGGTAAAAGGCCAACGGCAGCCAGGTGGCGGTCCTGGGGCTGGCCCAGAAATATTGCCCGCCGGACCGGGGAGCGGCCAGAGAAGATTTTTCGGATTGTTGTTCCAGGTTGTTCATAAAAAAGTTATAAAGAGCAATAAAAGGGCTACAAGAAGTAGCAATTATAAAGAATCCAACCGGCCTGCAAAGCCAGGGCGCAAGCCAGCAATCCCACTACCGTCCGGCCAAAGCCGTTATACCGGCCCAGCGCTTTCAAGACCAGGTATCCAGCCAGCAGGGTTGTAAAAACGCCGTTTAGCGAAAGTAAGTCCCAGTCGTTTGAACCTAAATCGGGGTTCCAGACGAGCGAAAAAAGCCAGGTGTAAACAGCCAGGCTGCCCAACAAAAAGCCTACCGGGTCAAGCGCCTGCCGGCGCAGCAGCCACAGCCCGGCCAACTGTACTACCAGACCAAGAATTGCCAGCGAAATGATAGCCTGGCTGCCAACCCAGACCAACCCCAGGACGAAGCAGAGCAGGCCCGCTCCGATTACTCCCCACCCGGCGTAACCCTTTTTCGGTTTCGCGTGGGCCAGGAGCCAGCCGCCGCAAAGGACGATTAAGGGCAGGGCCAGCGGAGCCAGCCGCATTTGCAAATTGAACTGGTAAACCAGCCAGTCCCAGGAAATAATCGGGTAAAACTCGCGCGAACCGGGCCGCACGCCACTCGCCAGCAGCGGTTTGAATGAGCCGTTGTCGTTGCCGCCGAACTGGAGCCGGGCTACCCCCCACTGCTGCCAGCTATAATTGTACATTATAAACAGTAAACCGAAAGCCGCCACTCCACTGACCCCTACCAGCCCGGCTAGCAGGGCATCTTTCAATAAATGGGACCGGTTCAGCCCGGCGCGGCTGAAAAACCCGGCCCGCCACAGCAGCAAAAAGACGAAAGACGGTCCCAGGAAAAGCGCCTGGGGATGGAGCATGACCGCTACCGCCAGCGTTCCCGCGGGCCAGGCAATATTTATTTTGCCTTTTAACGCCAGCACGCTTAGCCAGGCGTAGACCAGCGCCGCCAGCGTTACGAAAGTATAGCTTTCGATATACCCGAAAAAGAGCAGTAAGGTCGCCGGGCTTAACAGCAGACCCACCAACAACCAGCGCCCTGCTCGCAGCCGGGTCAGGTTTGCCGCCAGCAGGGTGGTGACGGCCACGAAGACCCCCCCGGCTAAAACGCTGGTAAAGATGTAAGTGTATTCAGGCCGCCACCAGTCGAAGTTAAGCAGGCCGCGCCAGAGTACGAAGTGCAGGGCAAAGTCGAGCGGTTCGCGTTCCCGCCAGATAAGAAAGTCGTCCCGGCCTGTTTCGAGGCGGTATTGCAGGAACAGCTTTAGCTTGCTGACAAGCTCAGCGCTATCGCCATAGCGGTCCTGGGCGCGCAACAGGTAAAAAACCAGACTTGCCGCTATTCCGCCCAGCGCCAGCCACCAGTAAGGATTCAGCCGGGGCAGCTTTTTGAGTAAAAAGGACGGTTTCCAGGTGTAACCTGCAAAAGAAAGTAGGGCCAGGCTGCCCCCAATCGCTACAACAAGCAGGCTCAGCCACCAGGGAATATCCCCAAACCGTTTAAAACCCCAGCCGTTCGCGGCCAGGTCCGTAAAGACGAGCGGCACGACATAGTTTAATAGAAGAATGGCTAAAGCCGTCCCCACCAGAACGCGGCTCAGAAGGCGCAGCGATTTTGAAGGTTGCCCGGACGCCTGTGGGGTTGCCACCGGGGGCGGGAACAGGCCATTTTTTACATAAAACCGCGCCCGGCTTAAATCAGCCAGCGCCAGCGGAGCCACCAGGCGGGCCGTGAAAAGGGCGGCCACAGTTGCCAGGACCATAAAAAGGGCAAACTCGATTTTCCCGGCCAGGCCCACCCGCTCGAATGCCACGAAACCCAGCCATGCCACTACCGGCAGCAGCGAAACGGCGGTCACGACCAACGGGCGCAACCGGAAGGTCATCAGCAGGCCCCACCCGCCGAGGGCGATAACCAGCGTGACCAGGATTTCCAGCAGAGTTGGCACGCCTAATTTTCCAGCCGCCGCGCCCGACTGCACCTGGACCGAGTGGACGAGAAGGCCCAACTCCCGGCGGTCGCCCGGCGGTGAATAAGCAGTGGTATCAATTTGCAGGGTGGGACCGAACCAGATATTGGTCAGGAAGCCGTCCTTATAAGTCGAGAAGCCGCCGGGTAGAAATGCGGCCAGCCGAGAGGTTTCGCCGCAATACTGCTGCCTTCCCTTGTTAAGGGAAAAGCTTTGAAAGGCCGGGACCGGCTTGCCGCCGGAAACCAGGGTCAGGCTGGCCGCGCGCTGGACCGGAAAGATTTCTTCCACGTCCAGGCAAACCCGCAAATGGCTGTCAACCGGTAACAGTTGGACCTGGGCCTGGGGTTGGGCCCAGCGATAAGCGCCGTTCTCGTTTTTCTCAAGAGCATAAAAATTATTGAGGTTTGTAGGGTCCTGGGCCCGGGTAATATCAAGCGTATAGCTGGCTGGAAATTGCTGGGCGGCGAAAAGGCCACCGCCGGCTAAAACAAGGAGAATTAAAAGGCTGGCCAGGTGAAAAATACCCTGCCGCCTGGAAAATTTTACAAATTCCCGGTTACTTTTGTTGTCCTCGGCAAGGTTTGCAAAACCCTGGGCCAAACCTGTATTCTCCTGGTCCAAATTAAGAGGCAAAAATCAGCCGGATTGTAGCTTAAAAACCAAAGCTGGTCAATTTCTTGCTAATGCTTAATTAAAGGCTAACTATGACCTTATGGATTTCTTTGTTTGATTTTATAGGCTATTTCATACGGCACTACCGCGCGACCCAAAATGTTAACAGAAAATCTGTTGCTTGTAGCAGGAGACACTAATGAACCTGAGTCAAATGCGGATGTTTCTGGAAGTCGTCCGCCACGGTAGTTTAAGCGAAGCCGCTCGCCGGCATCAATTAACGCAACCGGCCGTAACCCGGAAAATGCAGCGCCTGGAGAAAGAACTTGGCACGGAGCTTTTTGAGCGTGGTGAAGGCCACCAGGTTAAATTAACTGCCAGGGGGCAGGATTTCCACTGCTTTGCCGAAAAAGTCCTGGAAGACTATTCTCACCTGCAGGAACACTGGAACCTTTTACCTCAGGCTAAGGATATACACCGCCTGAGCTAAGTTCAAAGATTGCTATCGCCGAATTATACCGGCACGCCTGGATTGGGTGACGGCAATCGAGCAAGACGCGCGGCTATTTACAAATTGAGGCTATACTGCTAAAATCGAAACCATTCCATCGAGCCGAACTGGATGGAAGTTGCCAGATTCAACCGCTTTTAAAATGATAAAAAGTTTATCCCGCCCCAGTGAAGGCGGTCAGTACAACCTTGGTTCTGGTTCTGGCAGGGTTAGCAGTATTTCCCGTAGAATTCTGGTGTAAGCGTGAATCCAATTGCTTTGCGAATTGAACAACTTAAGGCTAATCCCTCCCTGGTGTTAGGTAAAGTCAGCGCGACAAACGTGCCGGACTTTGGCAGGGGTAAGGGCTACCTTTTTCGCAAAGGCGACCTCTTATCTCTGGCGGACCGGTCCGAGGTTCTTGCTAAACTGGCTTTATTGGTCGAACATGCTCCGCCCGGCTATACCCTACACCTTATCGAAATGACCGAGGGCGAGGTGAGCGAGGATGACGCCGGGATGCGCCTGGCTCGACTCGTGGGCGGCCCGGGTGTAGACTACAGCGGCCCTGTCGAAAGCCGGGTCAATCTGGTCTCTAACCGGCGCGGCCTTTTGCGGATTGACCTGGACCGGCTCAATCACCTCAACGAGTTGCCCGGCATCGCTGTCTTTACCCTTTACGACGCGATGGCGGTTAACGCCGGGACCGAGGTAGCCGGGGCTAAGGTTATTCCCCTGGTTTTTCCTCTGAGTTTGCTAACGCAGGTCGAGCCGCTCACCAGGGATAAGCCGGTCATAGACGTAATTCCGTTCAAGCGGCTCAAAGTCGGGGTAATCGTCCGCGAGCAGCTTGCGCCAGAACCCCAGGCCCGCTTTATGGAAGCGGTCAAGCACAAACTGGACTGGTTTGGGGCGGATTTGCTGGGCGTAACTGTCGCTGAAAACGACCCGCGCAGCCTGGTAGAGCGGTTTTCGGAGTTCAAAGCCCAAAAAGCGGATTTAATTTTACATGTTGGCGGCCATGCCAGCGACCCGCTCGACCCGGTTTTCCCGGCCCTTGACCAACTTAATATTCAAATGGACCGGCTGGGCGCTCCAGCCCATCCCGGTACGCTTTTCTGGCTGGCCTACTGGCAAAACACCGCCATTTTCGGCCTGGCCTCGTGCGGCATGTTCTCGCGGACTACGCTCGGCGACCTTTTCCTGTCCCGGCTTATGGCAGGCGAACACCTGACCTCGGCGGCGATTGCGCGGGTGGGTTACGGCGGCCTTTTCACCCGTGAAATGGCTTTCCGCTTCCCGCCTTACGGACTCAAGAACCATGACGATTAACTTTTGGGAATTGGATCGTGTTTATTTACAGGGATAATTTCATTAAAATAGCAAAAAGGAATGCAAATAATGGACATCAGTGGTAATGTAGCAACCGGGGCCGATAAAGAAAAACTTTATGATTACCTCCTCGACTTCGCCAACTGGAAAAAAGAAGTGCCGGATATGGTCAGCTATGAAAAGGTCGGCGATAATAGCTACGAAATGACCGTTAAGGTCAACCTGGGTCCGGTTAAGGGCGACCAGAAGATAAGAGTTGATTTCACCAGCCTGGACCGGCCTAATTCGGCCAATTTCGCCGTCCAGAACTCGATGATTAAATCGGCTAAAGGCAACTTCGTGCTGCACGACCTTACCGAACTGAACGGCCAGATGCCCGGCGGCGGTGAAATCCCGGAAGGCATTAAATCGGTTATCCTCTACAGCTTGCAGTTAGACTCTGGTAATCCTTTCTTTAATACTGTGCTGGAAGGGTTCAAAGGCCAGGTCAAAAGCGGGTTTGAAGAACTTCTCCAGCAATTCGGCGCCTCCGCTTCGGCGGTTTAACCAGATAATAAGACTTTTTCCTGAAATAATTGTTTCTGGTTGGATTTTCTCAAATGTTGAAGGTTTCTCAGGTTAAAGCGAAAGTAATAACTTACTTTAACAAGGTTGTTAAACTTCTCTGGGAGAGTATTGTAAAAAGGAAAGGCGTAACCTATGGAGATAAGCGGCGACTACACGTTTAAAGCGCCGGTGGAAAAGGTCTGGGCCATTCTGATGAACTCGGAAGCCCTCAAAAACTCCCTGCCGGGCTGTGAAAAGTTTGAGGAGATCGGGCCGGATAGCTACGATATGACCATGAAAGTCGGCGTAGGGCCAATCAAGGGAACCTATACCGGGCGCATCAGCATGGCCGACAAAGACGAGCTAAAACACTACAAACTGCTGGTTAGCGGGCAAGGCTCCGCCGGTTTTCTTAACGGCGAGGGCTTATTCGACCTGACCAGTAAAGGCCCCGAAGAAACCGTGGTCAACTACAAAGGCAGAGCCAATGTAGGCGGCACCCTGGCGGGACTGGGAGCGCGCATGCTGGCCCCGGTCGCCAAAAAGATGGGGAACGATTTCTTCAAAAGCATGGACAAACAACTCCAGGCTGAAACCGAATCGGTTTAGAGCGCAGCCTGTTTCTAGCCTTTAAGATTGCTTAGTGTTAAATTGAGCCGGAAAAGCCGGGAAACCTGGCCGGACCGCTTAATTGGGCCTTTTTTAGCCGGCGTTTGTTGCCTCTTGGGAGGCAATTCTATTCAGTCCTATTGAGAGCAGAAGCTAACATTACCGGAGCGCCCGTTCAGAGTTGAACGGGTGCCAGTGATAAGTAGAAAAGAGGAGCGTGAACCAGTGAAAAAAACTGTTAAACTCACTGTGAACGGAACAACTTACGAGCGAGATGTCGAGCCGCGAACCCTGCTGGTGCATTTCCTGCGGGATAACCTGGGCTTGACCGGCACGCATATCGGCTGCGATACCAGCCAGTGTGGCGCCTGCACCGTGTTGGTGAACGGGCAAAGCCTTAAGAGTTGTACCGCTTTCGCCGTCCAGATGCAGGGCGCGGAAATTACCACTATCGAAGGTCTGGCTAAAGAAGGTGAACTGCACCCGATCCAGCAGGGCTTCTGGGAGATGCACGGGTTACAGTGCGGCTATTGCACTCCCGGTATGATTATGCAGTCCGTCCAATTGCTTGACCGCAACGCGAACCCCAGCGAAGAAGAAATCCGGCACGGTATCGAAGGCAACCTCTGCCGCTGCACCGGCTACCAGAATATCGTGAAATCAATCCAGTGGGCCGCTCAACATAAGAACCAGGGAGCAACCGAGGTTCCCGAAGCGGATGCGCCCCAGGTGGACCCCAAGCCTATCTCGCCGGTCCCGTAAGCTATCCAACCTGATCCGCTAATATTCCTGTTTCAGTTTTTGTACTTCATACCTAGTCCGGTGTCGTTGCCGAAAAACTAGTTTTTCTGAAAAGGAGATGGAACTTATGCTAACTGCTAATCCTACCGGTTACGTAGGCTCGCGCATTAAACGCCGCGAAGACCCCCGCCTTGTTACCGGGAATGGTAATTTCACTGACGATCTTACGCCTGTTGGAACAGTTTACCTCCACATGCTGCGGAGCCCTTACGCTCACGCCAAAATTGGCAGCATCAATACCGCAGCCGCCAAAGCCATGCCGGGCGTCCTGGCCGTTTTCACCGGCGAAGACCTGAAAAAAGACCTGGCCGGGCCGATTCCCGGCGTTCCCTATGGTACTGTCCAGACCGTTCCCGCTTATTACCCGATTGCGACTGATAAGGTCCGTTTCGTGGGTAATATCGTGGCGGCGGTAGTCGCCGAAACGCGCGGTCAGGCGCGGGATGCCGCCGAAGCGATTGAAGTTCAGTACGATGTTTTGCCGGTCGTTCTCGACATGGAAAAGGCTGTCAAGGATGGTTCACCGCTTCTTCACGACGAAATTGCCAACAACATCTGCACCGAAATCGAGCTTGGCAACGATGTGACCGAAGCCTTTAACACGGCGGAAGTTACCGTCGAGCATCGTTTTGTCAACCAGCGCCTGGTGCCGAACGCGCTCGAAAACCGGGTAGCGTTAGCTGAATTCCACCAGGGCGACGAGTCGGTTACCCTGACTGTCACCAGCCAGAACCCGCACATCTTGCGGACGCTTCTATCGGGTGAAATCGGTATCGCCGAGCATAAAATCCGGGTGGTTGCGCCTGATGTCGGCGGCGGTTTTGGCAGCAAGATTGCAACCTACGCCGAGGAAGTCATTGCATGTATCGCTTCCCGGAAGGTCAAAAAGCCGGTTAAATGGACCGAAACCCGCAGCGAAAGCTTTGTGGCCACTATTCACGGTCGCGATAACATTGACTATATCCGCATGTCCGCCACCAAAGACGGCAAGATTACCGGGCTGGATATTACCGCTTACGCCAACATGGGCGCTTACATGTCGTTGCTCGGCCCCACCGTCCCGGTGCTGTGCGGCGTAATCGTACCCGGCCCCTATGCCATTCCGAACGTCCATTTCAAAGCAATCTGCGTCTACACCAACACCACCCCGACCGACGCTTATCGCGGGGCGGGCCGCCCGGAAGCAACTTACATGTTGGAGCGCACCATGAACATGATGGCCGAAAAGCTGGGTATGGACCCGATGGAACTGCGCCGCAAGAACTTTATCCAGCCGGACCAGTTCCCCTACTTCAACATCGTCGCCCTTAACTATGACAGCGGCAATTACGAAGCGGCTATGGATAAGGCTTTGGAAATTTTCGGTTACAACGAGATGCGCAAGACCCAGGAAGAGGCTCGTAAGAACGGCAAGTACATCGGTATCGGTCAGAGCACTTACGTGGAAGTCTGCGGTCTGGGACCGGGTTCGGGCATGACCATCTCTCGTGGCTACGATTGCGCGGTAGTCCGGGCTGAACTGACCGGCAAAGTGACCGTCTTTACGGGGGTCGCCCCGCACGGGCAGGGCCAGGAAACCACCTTCGCCCAGATTGTCGCGGACGAGTTCAATGTCCCGATAGAGGACGTGACCATCAAGCACGGCGATACTGAAATGACGCCTTACGGTATGGGCACTTACGGCAGTCGCGGTACCGCGGTTGGCGGCGGCGCTTTGATGCTGGCAATTGGCTCGGTCAAGGACAAAGCCAAAAAAATCGCGGCGTTCCAGATGGAAGCCAACGAGGAGGACATTGTCTTTGAGGGCGGCAAATTCAGCGTTAAAGGCGCGAGCGGCGGCAAGAGCATTTCTTTCCAGGAAGTCTGCCTCAAAGCCTACATTGACCCGAAGATGGCTCCGGTGATTGAACCAGGCCTGGAAGCGACCCGCTACTTCGAGCCGGGCAACTTTGTCTATCCGTTCGGCACTCACCTGGCGGCAGTCGAAGTTGACGCCGAAACCGGGAATGTGAAAATCCTCAAGTATGTCTGCGTGGACGATTGCGGCAAGCAACTCAACCCGATGATTGTGGAAGGCCAGATTCACGGCGGCCTGACCCAGGGTATCGCGCAGGCTCTTTACGAGGAAGCGGTCTATGACGATAACGGCCAGCTTGTCAGTGGCACCCTTATGGATTATGCCCTGCCTACCGCCGCCGAACTGCCGCATTACACGCTCGACCATACCGTTACGCCGACCACGGTCAACCCGCTGGGCGTGAAAGGTATCGGCGAGGCCGGAACTATCGCCAGCACCCCGGTTATCGTCAACGCCGTAGTAGACGCGCTCAAGCCGCTGGGGGTAAAGGATATCCAGATGCCCCTGCGACCTGAGAAAGTCTGGAAGATAATCCACAACGGCGCAAGCGCCAACGGTTCAGCCGGGGCGGACGCATCCGTAGTCGAACAGCATTTTGGAGAGGACAACAAGTAAAATGCTAAATGGTGAGCGGGCGGCAGGCTTCAAACCTCGCCCCCTCACCGCTTAGAGGGAGATAAACGAAGATGATACCGAGCGCGTTTGACTATAGCACTCCGGCCAACCTCGACGAAGTGCTCAAACTGTTGGCCGAAGATGGCGACAACAGTAAAGTGCTGGCAGGCGGCCACAGCCTGATTCCGGCCATGCGCCTTCGCCTGGCCCAGCCGGAAAAAATAATTGATATCCAGGCGCTGCGCCCTCAGCTTTCCTACATCAAAGAGGAAGGCGACATTATCAAAATCGGCGCAATGACGACCTATTACGAGATTGAATCCAGCGACCTCCTGAAGGAGAAAGCCCCGATTTTGCCTGAAGCAGCCTCGGTTATCGGGGATGTGCAGGTGCGCAACTGGGGCACGGTGGGCGGAAGTATGGTCCACGCTGACCCTTCAAGCGACCTTCCTTCGGTCATGCTGGCCCTGGACGCTGAAATGGTCCTGAAAAGCGCCAAAGGCGAGCGGGTCGAACCGGCCTCAACCTTTTTTGCGGGCATCTTGCAGACCACTATCGAGCCGGACGAGCTTCTAACCGAAATCCGGTTTAAGACGCCCACCGGTAAAAAGAGCAGCTATAAGAAACTGCCCAACAAAGCCTCGCACTATTCGGTAGTCGGCGCGGCGGCGGTAGTTGGCGTGGCAGACGGCAAAATTACCGATGCGGCGGTCGGCTTTAGCGGTCTGGCTGAAATCCCGATGCGCTTTGACGAACTGGAGAAAAACCTGGTCGGAGTTAGTACGGACGAAGCTTCCATCGAGAAAGCCTGCCAGGGATTTGCCAGTGGCGTTGATGCCCTGGAAGATTTGCACGGTTCCCAGGAGTATCGCCGGGCTATGGCCGAAGTTTTTGCCAAGCGGGCTATCCTGGCTGCTCTGAGCAAGTAGCTAAAACAGTCAGGCTTCAAGGCACCTTTTGAACCTGGCTTTACCATTTAGTGTGAAATAAAAATCGAGGCCCCGCCTCGATTTTTATTTCACATTTTATTCATACCCTGGCAGGGGTGGGGGAAACCAAACCCCATCAGGAAAGCAAAAAGGCTCTTGCCGGCGCAAGAACCTTTTCTCCTGAGAGCGTGATCGTTCACGCGGTAACTGGCTAACCTATTGGGCTGCGCCAGCGCCAGTGGTAACACGCTGTTGCTCAAAGCAATCGCTGCAATAAACGGGCCGGTCGTATTTCGGCACGAAAGGTACAGTCGTTTCCTTACCACAGGCAGCGCATTGGACCGGGTGCTGAATGCGATTTTCGCTGGTGCGCGGTCCCCGTTCGCGGCTGTGACCTCCACCGCTATAGCTTCCGCCAGCCTGCTGCTGCTTGCGCTGCTGGCGGCATTCCGGGCAGCGGCTGGGGTTGTTCATCAACCCTTTTTCAGCGTAAAAACTTTGTTCACCGGCAGTAAACGCAAACGGTTTACCACAATCGCGGCACGTTAAAGATTTGTCCTCAAAGCTCACCTTGGGGCCTCCTTAGAGAAAAGAAACTAGGGTTTGTTGTCCAATTTGGATTGCAGAAAAAGATAAAGCGGCTACTAAAAAGATAGCAACTCCTCTTCATGCTTTGAGTCAGGTCTAGCCCATATCGCATTATTTTGCTAAATAGTCTTCAGTACGGGTTCGCCAGCCCTGATTTGCGAGCTAAACCAGGGACGGAAATATTTACTCGGAGTGAGTCATGGGGTTGGGGTAGGCTCTTGCCGGGTAGAGGGTGCCACCATTTCCCTTGATACTTACCGATTGGCTTGAAGAACAATTAAAGCTATCGTTCTCTCGGACCAAAAACTCCGCGCTTCGATTAACTGCATGCAGATAGGAGAAAAGTCCTATTTACAATAATTTGGCGGACTAAAACAAGTCTCAACCGTAAGTCTACCAAAGCTATCCAATAAATGCAATAGGTTAATGTACAAATATTAAACGAATTTTGAATTAAAACAAAAACTGCCCCTGCAAAACGGGCAGTTTTTGCTGTTTCAGGCTTAAAATAGGCTTAAAGGCCCACTTCCGGCATTTTCTCACGCATAACGTTGATTAGTTCTTGCACGGCGTTTGCGCTGTTGTGGAAGGCTGTTTTTTCCTCGCCGGTAAGTTTTATCTCGATAATTTGCTCTACGCCTTCCGCGCCTAACTTCACCGGAACGCCCACATACAGCCCGTTAACGCCGTATTCGCCTTCCAGCAGGGCTGCGCAGGGTAGCACCCGCTTTTTGTCGCGCAGAATGCTGTCCACCATCGCCACCACCGAAGCCGAAGGCGCGTAGAAGGCGCTGCCGGTCTTCAGTAAGGCGACAATTTCAGCGCCACCGTTGGCGGCTCGTTTGCTCAGAGCCTCAATGCGCTCGGCCGGAAGCAGTTCGGTAATCGGGATACCGGAAACGGTGCTGTAACGCGGCAGCGGCACCATCGTATCGCCGTGACCGCCGAGTACGAAAGCCGAAACATCTTCTACCGAAACACCTAACTCCTGGGCAATAAAGGTGCGATACCGCGCCGAGTCAAGGACGCCCGCCATACCGATAACCCGGTTCTTGGGGAAGCCGCTGACCTTCTGGCAGAGCTGCACCATCGCGTCTAGTGGGTTCGTCACAACAATGATAAAGCAGTTGGGGGACCTGGCGACCACGCTTTCGGTAACAGCCTTAACGATGCCGGCATTGGTAATCAGCAGGTCGTCGCGGGTCATACCGGGCTTGCGGGGCAGGCCGCTGGTAATCACTACCAGGTCGCTGTCGGCGGTATCATCATAACTGGTCGTGCCTGTAATAAGGCTGTCGTAGCCGTAGACCGGGCCGCTTTCGAGCAGGTCGAGCGCCTTGCCCTGGGGCATCCCCTCTACCTGGGGAATATCCAGCAACACCACATCATAAAAATCACGCTCGGCCAGGCGCTGCGCCACAGTCGCCCCGACGTTCCCGGCCCCGATAACAGTTACTTTTTTGCGTGCAGCCATTCTGGTTTTCCTCCTCTTCGAAGATGCTCTTTTAAGGTTTCAAAAAATTTTAGTCCGAGGCAGCTACTTTGACAATAAATTCACAATTCAGGCAGTATTTTAAACCAGGCGGGATTTTTTGGCAAATCTCAAAGAATTGGAGTTGTCTATTGAAATTATAGAAAGTGGAAAGCCAGGCCCCGCAGGTTACTCTTCAAGCCCGCCAAACTCTTCCTCGTCCTCGTCAGTGCCCTGGCCTTTTAGCTCGGCCCAGACTTGCCGGGTGACTTTGCCGGTTATATCAAAGCCGTAGCCCCGGCGTTGCAAGAAACCGCCCAACTTGCGGTAGAAGTCGGGCCAGGCTTCGGCGGCATAACTTTTAGCCTTTTTGCGGGCTTGTTCCAGCGCCTGGGCTTCCTCGACCGGTTGGCCGTCGTTTTCACCGTTCTGATCGGCTTCTTCCTGCAAGGCTTCCAGATGTTCGGTGATAACGGTATCTATAATTTCTCGCGAAACCCGCTTTTGCAGCAACTCTTGTTTCAAAAGATTGCGCCCGCGTGGGGAGAATGCCAGGCGGTTCTCGACCCAGAACTTGGCAAAGGTCGTATCGTTGAGATAATTAAGGTCTTTGAGGCGGTCTAGCACCCTGGTCAGGGTTTCGGGAGTCGCGTCCGGGTAACGCCGCCGCAGGGCATCGCGCAATTCGGCTTCGCTGCGGGGTCGCAGAGCCAGCAATTGCAAACCCGCCGCCAGTCCCCGGTTGTAAAGGTCGGCGGACTGAATTTCGTCGGTATCTTCCGCGCTCAGGAACATTCCGGCCCGCAATTTACGCTCGGCGGCTAGAATCGCCGTAATGCTGAAGGCGTATTCGTCGTCAATGTGGATATTTACGCGGTCGGGATGGGTCTTCTGATATTCGACCAGGGTAATTTTACCCTCACCGGTAAACCGCTTGCGCATCCGTTTTTCGGCAGCAGTTTCTTTCTGTTCGAGCGGCTTTTTGGTGTTTTTTCTAAAGTTATTGTTGCTTCTAAACATTTTTACTTCTTTACTTCCAGTTCATTTTTTCCATAGCTACGGCGTTTATTACAACTGTTTCAAGGAAGAGGTTCATAAGCCGGATTGCTTTCTATAACTGTCCAGGTTTTCACCAACTACGCAAAACTCATTGCCTTCCGGGTCGGTCAGGACCAGGAAATCGGAGTCAGGCTCGTAGAACTCCCAGGGAATAATTGTCGCACCAAGCGTCTTTAGCCGTTCCACTTCGGCGGGCGCATCCTCGGCTACCAGGTCGAAATGCAACCGGTTTAATTCTTTCTTGGGCTTGTCGGTAAGTTGTAGACCCAGGCGCGCCCATTCTCTGGCAGGGTCTTCCAGCAGCACCCAATCCCAGTTTTCGGTCCGCACCTTGAAGCCCAGGGCAGCCGACCAGAAATCCCTGGCCCTTTTAATGTCCTGCACATTCAGTACCGTAGAGAAGAACTGTAAGCTCATTTCTTTACCCCCTTGAAGTATATTTTAATTGCTTTTTGGACTGGGTCTTATAGTAGGCCGCGACCAGCGCCTGTTGACCGGGAATTAAAAAGGCCGACTTTTGAGGTCGGCCAATTTTCAAACTATTCGGTTTAGAATTCGTCTACCAATTCATCGTCAAGGTCCGGTTCCGGCTCGATAATCGAGATCGGCACGCCATCCCCGGCGGGTAGACCTTTGTCAACGTTGTTTTGCTGGCGAATCAGACCTTCGATTTCCTCGGCGTAGTCAGGGTTTTCCTTCAGAAAGTCTTTCGCGTTCTCGCGGCCCTGGCCCAGGCGCTGCTCGTTCAGGTAGAAGAACGCGCCGCTCTTGCGTACGATGCCCATCTGGACACCCACGTCAATCAGGTCGCCTTCTTTGCTGATGCCGCTACCGAACATGATGTCGAACTCGGCCTTGCGGAAAGGCGGCGCGACTTTGTTCTTGATAACCTTCACGCGGACGTGGTTGCCGACTTCGTCCTGGCCGGTCTTAATCGCTTCTACCTTGCGGATGTCGAGGCGGACCGAAGCGTAGAACTTAAGGGCGTTACCGCCGGTCGTCGTTTCCGGGTTGCCGAACATTACGCCGATTTTCATACGCAACTGGTTAATGAAGATAAGGCAGGTCCGGCTTTTGCTGACCGCGCCGGCCAACTTGCGGAGAGCCTGGCTCATCAAACGAGCCTGTAAACCGACGTGAGCATCGCCCATGTCGCCTTCAATTTCAGCCCTCGGCACCAGGGCCGCCACGCTATCCACCACAATCACGTCAATCGCTCCGCTGCGGACCAGCGTTTCGGCGATTTCCAGGGCTTGCTCGCCCGTGTCCGGTTGCGAGATGAGCAGGTTATCCAGGTCCACGCCGCAATGGTTGGCGTAAATGGGGTCAACCGCGTGTTCAACGTCAATATAAGCCGCCACACCGCCCATTTTCTGGGCTTCGGCGATAATGTGCTGAGCCAGAGTAGTCTTACCGGAAGACTCCGGTCCATAAATTTCAATGATACGGCCTCTGGGTATACCGCCTACGCCCAGCGCCAGGTCCAGGGAAATAGCCCCGGTCGGGATGGCTTCAACCGCCATTCTCTGGCTGGCGTCGCCCATCTTCATAATCGCGCCTTTACCGAAAGCGCGTTCAATCTGCGACATAGCCGACTCAAGCGCCTTTTCGCGCTCACCTTCGCGGCCAGCACCCCTCAGATCGCTATATCCTTTTTCGTCTTTTTCTACTCCGTTTGAGGAGCCTTTGGAGGATCTTGCCATTGCTGGTTTTCTTCTCTTTCTGCCTGTTGCGCCCTGCGAGGGCATGGCTGCTGTTAATTTTTCGAAAGAAAGTTCTAAAAGTTATTGCTATTGTACCCAAAACGGTATACAAAGTCAATATATTGATCTCTACCGAAAAGTTTTAGAGCCACTTTTTAGGGGATTTAATCCACATTTTTAAACGAATTATTCCACCGAGTTATCCACAACATCGAAAGAAAGAGAGACAAGCGGGAGCCGGACGATATCGCCCCGGCGGCTGACCGAGGTAAAACTGCCTTTGGTCTGGTCCTGCTTACTGAAAAAATCCGGCACCAGTTTGCTAAAGAGCGCGGCGGCTCGCTCGGTAATCCGCTGGCTCTTATCCATGCTTGTAAGGACCACAAATTCGGCCCCTCCGACATGCCCCAGAAAATCATCGCTGTTGCCCGTTTCTTCAAGGGCTTTAACCAGACAGGCGGCCGCCCGCTGGGCCAGCTTGTTGCCCTGGGCGAAAGAGTATGCCTGATTGTAAGCCCGGAAGTTTTCAATATCGGCATAGATAATAGCCCAGTCGCCATTAGGGTCGGCGGTTCGCTCGCGGATAGCCGCTTCGATTTGCTGGGCGCCTGGCAGTTTAGTCAGGGGAGATTCGCCTTCCGTCTGGAGATGTTGAAGCTGAGTACGGACCCGCAAGAGAAGTTCGTCCGGGTCGAAAGGCTTGGTTATATAGTCATCCGCCCCTTTCTGGTAGCCGGTCTTGCGGTCGTAGGTAGCCGTCTTGGCGGTCAGCATAATAATGGGGATGTGATTGAGGCGGGCATCCTGCTGCATCTGGCGGCTGACTTCGAGGCCGTCCATGCCGGGCAGCATCAGGTCGAGCAGGACCAGGTCGGGCGGTTCCTGCTCCTGCGTAAGGAATTGCATGGCCGCTTCGCCGCTATAAGCTTTTTGAATCTGATGACCTTCCGGGGAGAGAGTTTCAGAAATTATTTCGACGATTAACGGTTCGTCGTCTACAACCAGTATTCTACTCATCGGCAGCCTTTACTTTTCTAATAACTTGTAATGCTTTGACAAGGAGACCCGGTTTGGCGCTAGCCTTGAAAACTTTGGCCGTCGCGCCCAGCGACTAACGGTGCCGCCGGATGCGCTGCTGCAAATCCCGCAGGGTAATGCCCAGAATCTCGGCGGCGGCTTCCTCGTCATCGGCGGACTGGCGCAGCGCTTCCATCAGCAGCATTTTCTCGAAGCTGGACATGGCCTGCTCCAGTTTTACCCGCGAGTTCACAAGCTGGTCCACATAGAAAGCGTTGTTGCTGCCGATGTTAACCCGCTCGCGCTTGCCGGAAAGATTGAAGTTGCGGCTGGTAAGAGTGCCGCCTCGCGCGTCTACCACGGCCCGCTGGATGCTATTTTCCAGTTCGCGAACGTTACCCGGCCAATCGTAATCAAGCAGGGCTTCCATAGCCTCGCGGCTGATATGGGCAGGCGGGCTGCTCTGGGTGTAGCGGTGCTTATCCAAAAAGTGCTCCACCAGCAGCGGAATATCGTCCTTGCGCTCGCGCAGCGGCGGCATGTGGATCGAGATAACGTTCAGGCGGAAGAACAGGTCGGGGCGGAACTTCCCGGCCTCGATTTCCTGCTCCAGGTCGCGGTTAGTGGCCGAAATCACCCGCACATCAATTTTAATCGGAATAGTGCCGCCCAGCCGGTCAATCATGCGTTCTTGCAGCACCCGCAACAACTTGCGCTGGGTACTGAGCGTCATTTCACCGACTTCGTCGAGGAAAATCGAACCCTTATCGGCCATTTCAAAGCGGCCCTTACGCATCTTGGCGGCCCCGGTAAAAGCGCCCATTTCGTGCCCGAATAGTTCGCTTTCCAGGAGCGTTTCCGGCAGCGCGGCGCAGTTTACCTTGATTAGAGGGCCTCGTGAATAACGCGAGGTCGAGTGCAACACGTTCGCAATCAGTTCTTTGCCGGTTCCGGTCTCGCCGCTTATAAGAACGGTTGCGTCGCTGCTGGCAACCTTCCCGATTTGCTTGTAGATTTCCTGCATGGGTCCGCTGTTTCCGATGATTTTCTCACCGGGTTCGGCGGTCAGCTTGCTTTTGAGGTCGGCCACCTCTTTGGTCAGGTTGCGGTGCTCGAATATCCGGTTGACCTTGTGGACAACCGCGTCAGGGTCGTCAAACGGCTTGGTCAAAAAGTCTTCCGCGCCCTGCTGCATGGCTTTGATAGTCACGCCGCTGGAGCCGTAAGCGGTCATAATCAGCACCGGAATATCGCCGCTACCGCTATCCTTCAATTGTTTGAGGACCGTCAGGCCGTCCATATCCGGCATGCGGACATCCATCATGATTAAATCCAGGTCTTTACCGGTTTTTTTCACTTCGGCCAGCACTTCCGCGCCGTTTTTAGCCTGGCTTACTCGGAAGCCTTCTTCTTCAAAAAGGGAGGCTAACATCTCCCGAATGTCGGTCTCATCGTCCGCAATCAAAATGTGTTGATCAGGCATTTTGTACTCAGCTTTCCCTTTGTCCCGTGCGTTGTTCCGTCTTCATTCCCGGTTCAAAACTTCTAAATTAAATTGATCTAAATATTAAACAGGCTGGCAACCTGAATGTTGGGCCATAAATAAATAAAAGACTACTTCTAACCTTACCGACAATAAGTTTTCTCCACAAATAGACTATATTAATGATAACCCGAACCCACCCTTTTGTCTACTATTATTGGTTTGTGGTGAGGTTTACCCGGCTACTGCCTCTTTGACAGCCCCGGCCATGAGCAACCCAAGTTCATTACGCAAAGCTTCATATTCCTCGTCGGTCCTGGCCTTATTTTCCACAACTGCCAGGATTTGACCCTTGTAAATAACCGCAATCCGGTCACTCAACGACATAATCTCGTCCAGTTCACTCGATACCAGCAACACGGCTACCCCGGCGTCGCGCTGGGAGATAATATTCTGGTGGATAAACTCGATAGAGCCAACATCAAGGCCGCGGGTCGGTTGGACCGCAATCAGCAGCTTATTATCCCGGCTGAACTCGCGGGCGACCACGGCTTTTTGCTGGTTGCCGCCGGAAAGTTTACCGGCCTGGGTCTCCACGTTGGGTGTTCTGATGTCGAACTTTTTCACCAGCCCCTGGGCATAGCGGTCAATCGCCTTCGTATTAATCATCAGTCCTTTAGTGAAAGGCTGGCGGTAATAGCTCGATAGCACCAGGTTTATATCAACCCCGTAGCCCAGCACCAGCCCGAAACGCTGGCGGTCCTGCGGTACATAGCCAATCCCGGCTTCGGTGCATTCGCGAGGCGTTTCACCGTTTAACTGTTTATTCTCCAGGAAGATTTCGCCGCCCTGGGCTTGCCGCAACCCGGTCATAACTTCCACCAGTTCGGTTTGTCCGTTGCCTTCAACCCCGGCAATCCCGACAACTTCCCCGGCCCGGACCTGGAAAGTCGCCCCGTTCAGGTTCATCACGCCCCGGTCGTCGAGCGCTCTAAGGTTGTTGACGGTCAGAACAACATCTTTCGGGTGGGCCTCACCCTTGTTGACCCGCAGCACGACCGTACGGCCTACCATCAGGGCGGCCAGGCTGGCTTCCGTGGCGGCGCTAACATCTTCAACCTTGCCTACAATTTTACCCAGCCGCAGCACTTCCACCCGGTCAGCGATAGCCAGCACCTCGCGCAGCTTGTGACTGATAAAGATAATTGACTTGCCTTGCGCGGTCAGGTTGCGCATAATTATTACCAGTTCGTCGGCTTCCTGGGGCGTGAGGACGGCGGTCGGCTCATCCAGAATAAGGATATTGGCGTTGCGGAAGAAGGCTTTAACGATTTCCACGCGCTGCTGCATACCGACCGAGAGGTCGCCCACCAGGGCCATGGGGTCCAGGGCCAGGCCGTATTGCCTGGAAAGATCCCGAATGCGGCGGTTGGCCTGGCGCAGGTTTAATTTCGCGATGCCATTGGAGCCTTCGTTGCCCAGGATGATATTCTCGGCGACGGTGAGGGTCGGCACCAGCATAAAGTGCTGGTGGACCATGCCTATCCCGGCGGCAATGGCGTCGTGAGGTCCGTTGAAGTGGACGGATCGCCCGTTAAGCAGAATCTCGCCCTGGTCGGGCTGGTAGAGGCCGTACAGGATATTCATCAGGGTAGATTTCCCGGCCCCGTTCTCACCGAGGAAGGCCAGCACTTCGCCCTTTTTCAAATTAAAACTAATCGAGTCGTTGGCGACTACCCCAGGGAAATTTTTGTTAATGTTGCGGACCTCAAGCACCGGATCGGTCGCTTCCGGCTGGGAGGCAGGCTGGTTGTTCAGATTTCCCACGAGATTTTAATCCTTATTCTTCCTCTTAAAAACTCACCCGCCGGTGGCTTTTCTGGTTTGGGCAAGTCCGCTTTTAAGCAGCCGGAACTTATGCTGTTATTTTAACAGAAATGAGGTTGATGCTCAATTTTGCTGTGTTAAAGTTGTGTTTGAAAAGTAAGAAAAGTAAAAGAAGCCGGAATTATTTCTTGTTGGCAGAACTGTTCCTGATATAAATGTCCAAGTTAGTACTGCCAAATTCTTGATTCGGCCAGCTTTTAAGCAAAGTATAGTCATTTAGGAATTCGGGGGATTTTAAGAGGCTATTCTTCATGAAAGCGTCCAGACTGATTACATAGTCGGGCGAATATTTCATAATTAATTTTGTTGGAATAGTATTATTAGTCCACCGTTCATTTTCGGGTACAGGGTAAAAATTTAAAGCTTCCGGGGATACTAGACCAACTGTATCAATAATTCGGGCATGAGAGAAGTAACCAAGTTCACCTATTTCAGCAGCGGCGATTACATCACCTTTTTTCAGATAAGGCTGAAGGAAATTTACTGCTTGCTCATAGTAACCGCGTGATGTCATATAGCTGCGCCCGTTATTATATCCATGAAGTTGATTTATTACCGCAATTATAATAAAAAGAACAACCAAGACATGAACTATTTTGCCAGTAAACTTTGGTAATTTCTGGTGTTGTTTCCAGATTCCAGCCAAACCAAAGTTTAAGAGTAATAACAACCACGGTACAACTGGGCCAGTATACCAGGGAAAAAGGAAAGCCGGAGTTTTATAAATTGATAGAGCGTAAATACCAATAAATGCGAAGGCAAAACCCGGAATTAAAAGGTATTTTCTATCTATAAGCTTAAAAAGCGTCAAGGTTCCATATACGAATAGGGGGATATTTATAACCGTCAAAAAGACTAAAACTGTGCCTTTCCCATTCGGAAAGTAATAGATACCGATTAAATGCCCAATGGGGTTATCAATAAGCAGTTCTAGAAAATAGGAAAAATTGTCAAAAAAGTTGTTCTCAACTACATAAATTGCTGAGGTTTTGGCAAGGACAGATTGAGGAATAGGATTTCCAAAATAGAAAGTCGCAAAAAGCAACCATGGCGCAATTACAATAATGGCTGCCAATAAGGCTCGAATGAATTTCTTTTTTTGAAACACCAGGATGTAACCCAGGACCAAACCAAGTAGAACGATTCCTTCAGGTCTACAAAGAAAGGCTAAACCGGCTGCTACGGTTGCAAAAACCTCCTTATTTCTCAGGGTTAAAAAATAAAGCCCTGAAATTAATATTAAACTAAAAACGGAGGTTTCCATGCCTCCAATACACCAATTTGTGCTAAGGACAGCCATTGAAAACAGCAAAGATGGCGCAAATTCAAAACCCTTGGGAACCTTAAGCCTGGCTAACAGTTGGTTGCTAATTCGCCAGAGCAGTACAATAGTTACAGCATCGGCCAGGGTATTGATAATTAAAGATAGCCAGGGGAGGTCGATTCTAATAATAAAATATAATAAAGAGAGTAAGATTGTATAGAGAGGCGTAGTAGTTCCCAGAACGTGTTCCCCGGCGTTATAAACGAAGCCGTTACCATTAACAATATTTTCTACGTACCGGTAAGTAATGTAAGCGTCATCAATTGTGCGGGGTCCATTTATCAGGCGAAAAAGGCAGCCTAAAAAAACAATAAAGCCTAATACAATTGCCTCTAAG
>CADDZM010000021.1 GCA_902812345.1 Chloroflexota bacterium
CCAGCGCTATCCTGATGGACCCCGAATACGGCCTGCCTGCCCTCGAAGAGAAAGCTCCCGGCACCGGCGTACTGCTTTCGTACGAGAAGACCGGCTATGACGCTACCGTCCAGGGCCGCCTGCCCGATTTGCTGCCCGAATGGAGCGCCTGCCGCCTGGTGGAAGCGGGTGGCGATGCCGTGAAAATCCTGCTGTATTACAACCCTTACGACACCGAAGAAATCAACACTGTCAAGCACGCTTTTATCGAAAGGGTCGGGGCGGAGTGTGTCGCCCTGGACGTGCCGTTCTTCCTGGAAATAATAGCTTACCAGGACGGCATGGACGAAAACGGCCTGGAATTCGCCCGCAAAAAGCCCGATTACGTCAGGCGCTACATGGAAGAATTTTCCAAGGACCGCTACCTGGTGGACATTTTAAAGGTGGAAATTCCGATTAACGTGACCTACCTGGAAGGCAGCCGGGCTTTCAAGGGCGGTGAGGCTGCTTATGACAAGG
Source organism: Chloroflexota bacterium (assembly GCA_902812345.1). Classification (GTDB taxonomy): domain Bacteria; phylum Chloroflexota; class Chloroflexia; order Chloroheliales; family Chloroheliaceae; genus 54-19. Next base: position 499 of record CADDZM010000021.1, read on the forward strand.
CGGCGGCCCTGGAAGCCTTCAGGTCGGCAGCCTCGGCGGCCAAAAGACCGTTTATTTATCTTTCGGCTGGCGTGGATAACGACGTTTTCGAGGAAAACCTCGACCTTGCCGCTGAGTCCGGCACGCCCTATAGCGGGGTGCTGTGCGGGCGAGCGACCTGGAAACAGGGCATCCCGGTCTTTGCCAAATCCGGCGGCGATGCCCTCGAAGAATGGCTGCTCGACCAGGGTGTCAAGAATATCGAGGTGGTTAACCGGGCGGTCCGCAAGGGCGCTCAACCCTGGTACGATATGTACGGCGGCCTGGATAACATTGAAGTTGTCGGCTAGTTTTTGGTCTAACTTGAAAAGCCACTTTTCGCTTTATGGTGAGGGTGGCTTTTTTCCGTTTGTTAATGCTATCAACTATGTTTATAATAAGGCCTTAACTCGCCGGGCTTATCTTATGGCCGGTGAAGGGGGTAACAGGAAGAATTTTAGATAGGAACCGGGGATTTTGAAGGAAAAACGCAGGGTAGACCAGTGGTTGGTGGACCTGGGGCTGGCCGATTCGCGAGAAAAAGCCAAAGCCCTGGTAATGGCCGGGCAGGTGCTGGCCGGAACGCGCCGGGTGGATAAGCCGGGCGAGAGTCTGGACCAGACCGCCGCCGCCGGGTTAACTCTTAAAGCCGGGGCCACCTTAAAATATGTCAGCCGGGGCGGTCTGAAGCTGGAAAAAGCCCTCGACAGTTTTGGCATTGACCCGCAGGGAAAACTGGTCCTGGATATTGGGGCCAGCACGGGCGGCTTTACCGACTGCGTACTGCAAAGGGGCGCCCGGTTAGTTTTCGCGGTTGATGTAGGCCAGAATCAGCTTGATTGGAAGATTCGCAAACACCCCCACGTCCTTGTTATGGATAAGACCAATATCCGCTACCTGGAAACTTTGCCCGCTCTCCCGGCCAGCGAAAAAGCGGAAGCTAACCCGGAAGATGCCGCACCCCTGGCCGAAATGGTCGTGATTGATGTAAGTTTTATTTCGCTAAAGCTGGTGCTACCGGCGGCCCGCCGGTTGAGCAGGCCGGACGCGCCTATCGTAGCTCTTGTGAAGCCCCAGTTTGAGGCGGGCCGAGACCAGGTCGGCAAAGGTGGGATTATAAAAGACCCCGCCGTACATCGCGCAGTATTGAAGGATTTGATAGAATGGTGCAGTGTGCATCGCTTTGAAATACGCGGTCTGATAAATTCGCCCATCCTGGGTACGGAAGGTAACCGGGAGTTTCTGGCTTACCTGCTTAACGGCGAGCAGGCAGGCGAACAGACTTTAGTTGACCCGCAGCTTTTAATTGATGAAGTTATGGCCTCTACACCGGAAAATTAAATTAAAACAAAAGGAGCGAGGAACGCGTGTTAAAATATGTCGGCGTGGTGCTGCGCCCGGTGCCGCCTCCTGAAGCGGACCGCCTGGCGGATGCCTTTATCAAGGAGCTTGAAAAAGAAGGCGTGAAAGTCTGGCGCGGCATTGTGCCGGATACGGGCGAGTTTGCCAGAGTTATCCCCGAACTGGATTTAGTCTTTGTCTTCGGCGGGGACGGTACTATCCTGCACGCTGCCAAGACTGCTGCTATGCACGGCAAACCTATCACCGGGGTGGACTTTGGCCGCTTCGGCTTCCTGGCTGAACTCGACCCGGCCACGGCTCTCGAAAAAGTGCCGGACTTTGTGCAGGGTAAACACTGGCTGGAAGAACGCGCCATGCTCAAGGCCCAGCTTATCCGGCATAATGAGGTTGTTGGAGAATATGTCGGCCTGAATGATATTGTGGTAGGCCGCTCGTTCCTCTCAGGCGTGATTGACGTTAAACTGGACGTAGACGGCTCGCCCCTGACGACCTATATCGGGGACGGCGTTATCGTCAGCACCGCCACCGGTTCGACGGCTTATTCGCTGGCTACCAGCGGCCCGGTGGTGGCCCCGACCATGCGGGCTATTATAATCAGCGCCATCGCGCCCCACCTGAACCTGCTCGGCCACCTGATTGTGCCGGAAAGTTCCAGGGTCACACTTTACGTCGGCACCCGCAAAGGCGCTTCGGTAACTATTGACGGCCAGCCCGATTTCTCGATTGAAGACCAGGACATGCTGCATATTACCAATGCGCCCAACAACGCTTATTTCGCCCGGCTCCAACCAAAGCAGTATTTTTACAATACGCTGGCGGACCGCTTGCGGCGTGGCGGGTGATGCTTTAAAAGCGCGTATCAATTAAGCATGAAGGCTTATTGACAGAATTGAGCTATTTTGTTACTCTGAAAAAGAGACCGACCGGTTGGTCTTAAAAAAGAGGGGGGAAGATGCGAAAAGGTGAACAGACCCGCGAAGTAATTATCCAACGCGCCGCCCGTCTCTTTAACGAGCAGGGCTATTACGGCGCGTCCCTCAGCGACATTATGCGGGCCACCGGCCTTGAAAAAGGCGGTATTTACAACCATTTCGGCAGCAAAGAAGAACTGGCCCTCGAAGCTTTCGATTACGCGGTCGGCCTTCTCAACCAGCGCATGCGGGCGGCTATCCTGGCCCAACCCAATACTTACAACCGCCTGCTGGCCCTGATTGAAGCCTTTTCGAGGACCGCGACCGACCCGGTGCTGCCCGGCGGTTGCCCGATTATGAACACTATTATCGAGGCTGACGACACCCAACCGGCCCTCAAAGAGCGGGCCCACGCCGAACTGGACCGCCTTTTCGAGTCTATCCGTTACACCTTAAAGCTAGGGGTCGAACGCGGTGAGATGCGGCCCGGCATAAATGCTCAGAAACTGGCCTCGTTAATAATTGCCTCTATCGAAGGAGCCATCATGCTTTCCCGGCTTTACCGCGATAGTTCGCATATTGACGCAGTGGTAGAGCATCTGAAGAATCATCTGGAGCAAACCTTACGGCTGTAAGCCAATAAAATCTTTTGGCCTAAAAACAGACCGTTCGGTCTGTTAGGATATTATTTTACAAACATGAAAGAAGTCAGGCAGGTGCAAAAATGCTGACCATCAGTAAAAAGAAATCAACCCAGTTAGGCTGGCGGCTCTATCAACGTACGGAAGAAGCAACCTGGGCCACCAGGAACGGCCGGGATTATACGGTGCGAATGGCGACAGACCAGGACTTTTCCCTGCTGGTTGACCTATTGATTGGCCTTTGCGCCGATTCCCGCTACCTGCGCTTTTTATCGCCGGTCCCGGTCTTTACGCCTGAACGGGCTGAATACGTCGCCCGCCAACTCTGGCTGGAAAACCCCTGGCCGACCCAGGTTTTGCTGGCAACCATCCGAGAAGAGTCCGGTGAAAAAGTTATCGGCCTGGGCGAATTACACGCCAACCCCCTGCACAGTGAAGAGGCCGACTTTGCCTTGCTGGTCAGGGATGAATGGCAGGGGCAGGGGATCGGCACCTTGCTGCTGGACCGCCTGGTAGCCCTGGCAGTCCGGCGAGGTATGACCACCATGGGCTCGGAAATGCACCCCTACAATAAGGCTATGCGTAAAGTGCTGTCCAAGCAAAGGTTGCCGGTGAATTTTAAGTTTGAAAGCGGCACTATGGAAGTAGAAATTAAGCTGGGCGGGCAGGCCGGTTGAGGGATTATGAGGAATAAAGGCTTTCCAGGGCCAATTTAACCGCTTCCGGTTCCGAGGTATAAGCAAAGAATTGCTGTACACTGGATGGGCCGGATACCGTCAGGCGCAACCCGGCCTCAATCGTGACCGCTTTCAGGCTGATGCCGCCGCCTTTGCGCGGCTTGATAACTCCAATCACGATTTTTGTTACCCGGTCATCATCCCGCAGCATTTCGACCATCGCAAAAGCGGGCGCAATGAGCGTGGTATGTTTGCCGTTGAACTTGGGGCCGCGCAACAGCCCGCGAGGTTTATCCGCCATTAATTTTCAATTCAAGCTTATAAATATAACCGCTCCTTTAAGCGTTGCTCACCCGTTGCCCTAAACCGGCCGGTAGACACCAAAGACCTGTCGCAAGGTGTCGCAGATTTCGCCGAGCGTCACCAGGCTTTCAACGCACCCTATAATATGCGGCATAAGATTGTCGCGGCCCTGGGCGGCGGCGGAAAGCGCCTGGAGGCGGGCCTGGACTTCGGCCTGATTACGCCGCGCCCTTAAAGCGGTCAGCCGCTCGATTTGCTCCTCGCGCAAAGCCGGGTTAAGGGCCAGCCGTTCGACCTTTTCTTCTTCGGGGATAGTGAACTTGTTTACCCCGACAATAACGCGCTTGCCGCTCTCGACATCGGTTTGCCACTGGAAAGCGGCGTCCTCAATTTCCTGGTGAAAGAAGCCGTTTTCAAGCGCCTTGAGAGTGCCGCCCAGCGCGTCTATCTTATCGAGATAATCCTGGGCCTGTATTTCGATTTGGTTGGTCAGGCTTTCGATGTAATAAGACCCGGCCAGCGGGTCTACCGTGTCGGCCACGTTACTTTCGTAGGCCAGGATTTGCTGGGTGCGCAGAGCAATCCGGGCTGCTTTTTCGGTTGGTAAGGCCAGGGCTTCGTCCATGCCGTTGGTGTGGAGCGATTGGGTGCCGCCCAGGACCGCCGCCAGCGCCTGGACCGTTACCCGCACAATGTTATTTTCGACCTGCTGGGCGGTCAGCATCGAACCGGCGGTCTGGGTGTGGAAGCGAAGCATCCAGGAACGGGGGTCCTGGGCCTGGAATCGTTCGCGCATAATTTTAGCCCACAGGCGGCGAGCCGCCCGGAACTTGGCGATTTCCTCTAAAAAGTCGTTGTGGGCGTTAAAGAAAAAGGAGAGCCGGGCCGCGAACTTGTCCACGTCCAGCCCGGCGGCCCGGGCCGCTTCGACATAGGCGATACCGTCCGCCAGGGTAAAAGCGACCTCCTGGACAGCGGTGCTGCCCGCTTCCCGGATATGGTAGCCGGAAATCGAGATAGTATTCCAGTTTGGCGCCTCGGTCGTGCAATAAGCAATCATGTCGGTGATAAGGCGCAGCGAAGGTTCAGGCGGGTAGATATAAGTCCCACGCGCGATATATTCTTTCAAAATATCGTTCTGGACGGTGCCGTTGATTTTGTTGGGGGCGACGCCGTTCTTTTTAGCAACCGCGATGTAAAAAGCCAGCAGGATAGAGGCGGTTGAGTTTATGGTCATGCTGGTGCTGATTTTGTCGAGCGGGAGGCTGCGCAGCAAATCTTCCATATCGTCCAGCGAACAAATCGAAACGCCCACCTTGCCCACTTCGCCATCGGACATCGGGTGGTCGGCGTCGTAACCCATCTGGGTCGGCAAATCAAAGGCGACCGATAGGCCGGTCTGCCCCTGGCTCAAAAGGTAATGGTAGCGTTTGTTGGACTCGACGGCGGAAGAAAACCCGGCGTACTGGCGCATGGTCCAGAACCGGGAGCGGTACATGGTCGGCTGGACGCCCCTGGTGAAAGGATACTGCCCCGGAAAGCCCAGGTTGCGGTCGTAGTCCTGCCCGGCCAGGTCTTGGGGGGTGTATAATCTTTTGATGGAAAGGCCGGAATTGGTCTTGAAATCTTTGCGCTCGGGCGCTTTTTGGAGGGCCGGTTGGACGGTGCGCTCGTCCCATTCCTCAAAGTTCCCGGCTATACCCGCCTTCCCTGTCCGCTCCGACATGCTTCTTCTCCTGCTTCAGTTACCTGCTTAAATTAGCTCTTCCGGGTTAAAACCTAACTCCCGGAGCTTTTCGGCCAGTTTTTGTTTTTCCAGGGCTGCTATATTAGCTCTACGGGTTTCAGCTTCGGCTCTTAATCTTTCCGCTTCAAGGCTTTGTTGTAGAGCTTCAGATTGGGTCAGGCGAAGTTGTTCTCGGGCATCATAAAGTCGCAATCCTGCCGGTTCAACTACCAGCCAGCTTGCCAACTCATCGCTCCACAAACGGCCCTTTTTATCTTTGCCGATTAGTTCAAATTTGCCTGTAAGGGGGCTCTTACGCCAGCCGATTAACCTGCTATAAGTTCGCCACTCCCTGGTCCGCCCTGTTTGCTCATTCGGGTCGTAAACAAAATACTCATTTACCCCAATTGCATAATATTTGGTTGGTTTTTCTTCCAAATCCTGCCACCAGGTCTCTTTGCTGGCTATTTCAAAAACGATTCGGGGGGCAGGGCTATTTTCTCCCACGGAATAACTCGATTTATCTTCGGGTTTACAATTTTCCGGCAACCCCTCCACTACCGCTATATCGGGGCTGATTGGAGTTTCGAGGGGATTATCGGTCTGGTAAAAATTGACGTTGCTGACCACTCCAATACCCTTTTCGTGAAAAATCCATTGAAGAACCAGGATTAAATACTGAATAACAAGGTAGTGGTCCACGCTTTGGGTCAACTCGGCACCTTCCACTTCATGAGAATCGTAGTAGCGTTCAATATGGTTGGTTTTGATAGTCATAGTTAAAACTCTTTACCTTTACTGCTCTTGCCCTACCTCAATTTGATTATAGCACAGTCCGAATAACGCTTGAATTTTGTGGCGAGGTTAAGCTAGATTTATTAAGCGGTTGAAAGATTTCAGAGTTTTTTATTCAGAGTTGAGAAGGGTCTGGTATTCCGTATAAACCCGGCGGGCGACAGCGGGCCAACCAAAGTTTTCTACCACGAAGCGGCGTCCGGCCTGACCCATTCGGCGGCGGCAATCGGGGTCGAGCAGCAAGCGTTCCAATTGGGCGGCCAACTCCTGCGCGTCCTGGGGATGGTAAAAGAGGCCGGTTTCTTCCGCGACTACCACCTCTTTGAAGCCGCCGAAGTTGCTGGCGACAAGTGGGCATTCGCAGGCGGAAGCCTCGCACAGGGCAATCCCGAAAGTTTCATTGGCGAAACTGGTCCCGACTACCACATCGGTCAGGGCATAATAGTCAGGCAGGTCGCGGTTTGGTACGTTCCCCAGGAAAATCACCGACTCGGCCACGCCGCAGCGATGGGCCTGGGCTTCCAGTTCTTTGCGGTAGGGTCCGTCCCCGGCCAGCAGCAGTTTGACCGGCAAATCTCTGGCCTGAAGCAGTCCAAGCGCCTGGATGAGATACTGGGCGCCTTTCCAGCGGACCTGCCGCCCGACGTGCATTATGACAAATTCTTCCGGAGCGGCGAGGCTGTTTCGCAACTCCGCATTGATTGGGCGCGGCGTAAAAAGTTCGGTGTCAATGCCGTTGTAAATAACCGCCGGTTCGATGCCAAAATGCGCCTGGACTATCCCGGCGTTGTAGCGGCTGCATGAAACCGCCGGGAGATGGCGGGCGAACAATTTATCTCCCGGAAAGAAATCTTTGCCGTGACAGCCAAAAAGTATCTTTGAGCCGGAAAGTTTCCCCGCCAGTTGCACGATAGGCAGGTCGTAGGGCTTTTGAATATGGATGATGCCGTAGCGTTCGCGGGCTAAAAGCGGCAGGCAGGCCAGGCCGAAACTAAGCCGTTCCAGAAGTTTGGTCTGGCCGTAGAGCCGGTTTAAAAGGGGGATTTTACGCAGTCGCTCTCGCGCCACGAAAGGCCGGGTAAGTACCCGGATACGCGAATCGAGCACCGGGTAATGGAAATTCTTCGGGGAAACGCCGCCGATAATATCTACCTGGCAATCGGCATAGTTAGCCGTCAGGTAGCGGGCCAGCTCCCAGACAAATGATTCTACTCCGCCGGTCTTGGTCGTGGTCGTGACGTTGAAAAGGGCGACTTTCACTGTTAAACCGGTTTCACCATTAAAAGCTGATAGGTGCCCTTGTAGGCAAAGCGGTAGAGCCGGTACAACGGGCCGAGCAGGCCGCTCTTTTGCAGCGCCCCGGCAACTTTGGCTTTCCAGCCTTTAGCCGAATTGAGTTTGGTCCGGGCTGTTGAAGGCGCGGCTGTCAGCCCCCATTCCAGTTCGCCCATTTCAAGCGTTTTCGAGAAGCCGTACCGCGCGGCCAGTTTCGGTAACTGCCCATAGCGGAAATAGTGCATTTCCTCAAGGGTCTGGCGGTCAGAGAAGCGCGAATTATCTTTAAAGCGGCGGGTCAGTTTGAGGTAAGGCGTCGCCAGGGGGCGCGGGAGCCAGTTCACGCCGCGTACGTGGTAGTGCGGGTCGTTAAAAGCAAAACGGTTAATAGCCGTAATATAAAGCAGCCCGCCCGGTTTGAGGCAGCGGTTAGCTTCGGCCAGCAAGTCCTGGGGCCGCTGGACGTGTTCGAGAACATCCATGCAGACGATAATATCAAAAAAGCTGCCTTCAAACGGCAGGTGTTCGCCGCCGCCGTTGACCGGGCTGAGTTGCAAATCATAACGCTGGCCGCGCAGGCGGGTAATTCGGCAGTAAGCGGGATTATAGTCGTAGGGCTGAACGACAGCGCCTTCACGGGCCAGGGCCACGCTCAGACCACCCATGCCACAGCCCAGGTCGAGAACGCGCAGCCCTTTAAGGGTCCGGTCCTTACCGGCCACGCTTATAAAAAGCCGCAAGATTTCCAGGGTGCGTTTTTGTTTGGTCTCCTGCCAGAGCCGGCCGTTGCGCCATTTCTCAAAGTCGGGCCGCCAGCGCATATGCTCCAACCAGGGGTCAATCGCCTCGGCCAGTTGCCGGTCTATTTCCGGGTGGGCCTGCCCGCCTGCCTCTAAAGTTTGCAAATCTTTTTAAATTCTCCTGTTAGCTTGCTTTTCCTATCCGGCCAATTATAGCAGAAAGCGTTACACGTAAAGGTTGAACGGGGACGAAAACTGTTAATTAGCCTCATCCCTATTTTTTGGCAACGCGACGAGATTCCTCTACCAGGCCCGGAATGACAAAAACCACTGCCTACTGGCCGCTGAATACTTTTTCCGGCTGACAGGTCGGGCAGTAATACGTCCCGCGCTGGCCGACCACGATTTTTTCAATTGTCGTCCCGCAGTTGCGGCAGGGTTGTTTAGCCCGGTCGTGGACGAAAAGAATCTCCTGGTTGCGGCCTTTGTTGCCTTCGCCGTCCAGGTAATCGCTAAGGGTTGTGCCCCGGTTTTCGATGCCGGTGTTCAAGACCTGGCGGATGGCGTGGTATAACTTTTCTCGCTCGGTATCGGTCAGGCTCTGGGCGGTGCGCTGGGGATTGAGGCCGCTCACAAAAAGCGCCTCGTTGACATAGATGTTGCCCAGCCCGACCAGCAAATCCTGGTTCAAGAGCAGCGATTTCAGGTTGCCTTTGCGGGGCCGCATGATTTCCTGGAAATCTCCCGGTGTAAAGCTATCCAGGAGCGGTTCCGGTCCCAGTTTGCCCAACAACCCGGTCAGTTCGGCCTGACCCAGAAAGAGATAGACCCGGCCAAACTTTCGCAGGTCCGTAAAGCGCAGTTCGGTGCCGTCCGTAAAGCCAATGACCACGTGGGTATATTTATCGGCAGGCGCGCCCTGCTGGCGGAAGAAAAGGTTGCCGGTCATCTTGCGGTGAAAGACCAGGAACTTTTCGTTGGTCAGGTTCATAATAATATATTTGGCGCGGCGCTCCAGGCCCAGGATTTGTTCTCCGGCCAGGAGTTGGCTTAGAATTTCGGGCGGGTGCGTTTGAATCATGCGGGGCCAATCGGCGTAGGTTACTTTATCAATAGTTTTGCCCGGCAGATGCTGGCGCAAATCCCGGACGGTAGTTTCTACTTCTGGTAATTCAGGCATAAAAGTTTTAAAAATTCCTTTAATTTTAAGCCGTGTTAGTGGGTCCGGCGCTCTATCCGGCCCGGCTACAGCCAGGGAGGCAGGTTTGAGAACCGGAAAAGGTTTTGGACCGCCCAAGATTGGGCCAACATTGGGAAATTATAGCATATTTGACACAAAAAGAGGTCTCAAACTGTGATAAAACCCACAGTTCCAGACGGTGCCAAAAGGCCATAATTGTGTTAAAGTTTAGTAGAAAAATTCCAACTTTCCCTTTAAACTTTTCCGCAATTATGGCGGTACGCAGGTAACTTTTAACCTGAGAAATATGGTTAGCGGCAGCGGAAATTTTATTAAGTCAACCTGGGTCAGGGTAAGTAAACAGTTATAATACAAATAATGAAATTTTTATTTAATCCCGCCATAAAACTAATGAACCGGTTGAGATACCGGCAGAAGTTTGTTTTAATTACCTTGCTGCTGGTCGCGCCGCTGGCGATGGTCCTTTTTCTATTGATTTCAAGTATTGACGAAGGCACCACCATGGCCCAGAGTGAGCTTGAAGGCACACGCTACCTGCGCCCCTTGCGTCAACTGCTTGAACACCTGCCCGAAGAAAAAATCCTGGCGACCGGCGTGGTGGGCGGCAACCAGGCTTTGAAACCGCAGGCGGTAGCTAAACAGGCCCAGGTTGCCCAGGATTTCGCGGCTCTCAAACAGGTGGACGACAACCTCGGCCAGAAACTTGGCACGACCAACCAGTATGTCAATTTGTACTCAAGCTGGAACCGCCTCCGTGAGGTGGGCTTTACCCTTGACCTCAAAACCTCTGTAGACTCCTACAATCTCTTAATCAGCAGCACCCGCTCCCTGATAAGCCAGGTTGGCGACAATTCCAGGCTGATTCTCGACCCGAACCTGGATTCAAGCTATCTCAAAAATACCGTGCTGGTTACGCTGCCGGAATCCCAGGATTTGTTGGCCCAGGCCCGGTTTACCGGCCAAGACTCTATTTCCAAGCAAGTCCTTACTTCCAACGAACGCGCCCAGTTAATCGTGCTTTACGGCCTTATCAAATCCAACCGTGAAGCGACTATCCAGGCCATGGACACCGCTTTCAAAAACAACCCTGAAGGCACCCTGGTCCCGGCCCTTAAAAGCCTGGTCGAAGCTTATGACGCTTCCAGCAGCCAGATGCTTGAGATGCTTAACTCGGAACTCATAAACAGGGCCGTCCTTACTATCCCGGCGGTTACTTACTCCGAAAAAGTAAACGATACCCTCAAAAAAGACTTTACGCTGTGGGACCACTCGACCGACGAACTGGACAGCCTGCTTCACCACCGCATTGACGATTACAATTTCCGCAAAATGCTGTCGCTGTTCTTCACCCTGGCCGTGCTGCTGCTGGTCTTTTACCTGCTGGAAGGTTTCTACCGGGCTATTATTGGAACGGTCAGCAACCTGGAAGCGGCTTCCCGCCGTATGGTTTCGGGCAACGTCCAGGAGAAGGTAAACCTGGACAACCGCGACGAACTGGGGCAGGTCGCCAACTCTTTTAACAAAATCGCAATCGCTATGGTCTCGTCCAGCGCCTACCGCCAGGCGGTGGTGGATAGCGCCGTGGACGGCATAATGACGATTGACGAGGAGGGGACGCTGGTCTCTTTCAACCCGGCCGCCGAGAAAATCTTTGGCTATCCGGGCGGTCAGATTATCGGCCAGCCTATCTCCGACCTTATTCCGCCGCCTTTCGAGGAACAGTATAAAAATGTCGGGCCGGGCCGGGAAGTGGTCGGAAAACGCTTTGATGGCTCGTTCTTCCCGATGGATCTGGCGGTGGGCGAGATGCGCCTGGGCAATAAAACAACCTACATCGGGATTGCCCGCGACATTACGTTACGCAAACGCAGCGAGAATTTGCTGGCGGTTCAAAACAAAATCACCCGCGTCCTGGCCGAGGCCAACACTATCACCGAAGCCACACCCCGCCTGCTGGAAGTTATTGGGGAGGGTTTAGACTGGAATATTGGGGCGGTCTGGCGGCTCGACCCTGGCGCAAATGTACTGCGCTGTGTCAATGTCTGGTATCCGGCGAACCGCTCCGCCGATTTCCGCGAATTTGACACACTCACCCGCAAAATGGTTTTCACAAAGGATATGGGCTTGCCGGGCCGGGTCTGGGTCGCTGAGCAACCGGTCTGGGTCAGCACGGATGCCGTCATTGACGCTAAAACCCGGTTTCCGCGCGCCACTCTGGCTAAAAAGCTGGGCCTGCGCGGGGCTTTTGCCTTCCCTATTATGGGCGGTTCCGCTTTCCTGGGCGTTATAGAGTTTTCCAACCAGGAAATCAATGAGCCGGACCAGGACCTTCTACGCATGATTGCGGCTATCGGCAACCAGGTCGGCCAGTTTATGGTTCGCAAATGGGCCGAGGAAGAACAGTTGCGCCTGGCAAACAATATCCGCCTGCTGCTTGAGTCGACCGGCGAGGGCATTTTCGGCATGGACCTGGAAGGCCGGTGTACTTTTATTAACCAGGCGGCCTGCGTTATGCTCGGCTACCAGGCGGATAATGTTCTCGGGCTGAAAATGCACGATTTAATCCACGCCCACTCGAACGGCTCGGTCGCTAGCTGCCCGATTAACAAGGCCGCCTATTCCGCCCATAGTTTCCGCTTCGAGGATGAAAACTTGCGCCGCAAGGATGGCTCACTTTTCCCGGTTGAATATTCGTCCTACCCCATTAACGAGGCGGGGAAAGTCACCGGGACGGTCGTCACATTTGTGGACATTACCGAGCGCAAGCAGGCCGAGGAAGCCCGCCACAAGGCCGAGGCGAACTATCGCACCATCTTTGAGAACGCCCTGGAAGGTATTTACCAGACCACGCCGGAGGGCAAGTATCTAAGCGCCAACCCGGCCCAGGCCCGTATTTTCGGCTACAGCACTCCCCAGGAATTAATGTCCGGTGTAAACGACGTGGGCCGCCAGCATTACGCCGACCCGCGCCGCCGCGAAGAGATTGTTAATTTAATTCAAAAAAACGGCTATATCCAGGACTACGAGGTTGAGGTTTACGACCGCTACGGCCAGGTACTCTGGGTTTCGGAGAACGCCCGCGCCGTCTACGACGAAAACCACAGGCTGTTGCGCTACGAGGGCAGTATCCAGGATATAACCGAACGAAAAAGGGTTGACGAAGAGTTGCGCCGGGCCAAAGAAGCCGCCGAGGCCGCTAACCGCTCGAAAAGCACCTTCCTGGCAAATATGAGCCACGAATTACGCACGCCGCTTAACGCCATTATCGGCTATGGCGAAATGCTGCAAGAGGAAGCCGCCGAGGAAGGTTTAACCCGTTTTGCCAGGGATTTAACCAAGATTCATACCGCCGGGCGGCATCTGCTTTCGCTGATTAACGACATTCTCGATTTGTCGAAAATCGAGGCGGGCAAAATGGAACTTTACCTCGAAGACTTTAACCTGGCGGTGGTCCTCAAAGAGGTAGTCTCGACAGCCCAACCCCTGGCCGAAAAAAACCATAACTTCCTGCAACTGGTGGTTGACCCGAATATTGGCCCTATGCGGGCCGACCTGACCAAAGTGCGCCAGATTTTGTTCAATCTTCTGAGCAACGCTTTCAAGTTTACCGAGAATGGCGCGGTGACTTTGCAGGCTGTCCGGGAGCAGTCGGGCCGGCAGGACTGGATTGTCTTCATGGTCTCGGATACGGGCATCGGCCTGACCTATGAGCAGTTGAGCCGCCTGTTCCAGGCTTTCACCCAGGCCGACCCCTCAACCACCCGTAAATACGGCGGAACCGGCCTCGGCCTGGCAATTACACGCCGCTTTTGCGAGATGATGGGCGGCACGATTGACGCGGATAGCAAACCCGGCCAGGGCGCAACCTTTATCGTCAGGCTTCCGGCTCACCCCGGCGTAGACAACCCGGATATAAAGTCTCCCTTTGAGGCTCCCGGCGAGGAAGCCGGGAAGAACGGGCTGGTGGTCGTTGTGGATGATGACCCGCAGGTCTGCGAACTGCTGACCCGAACCCTGACCAGAGAGGGTTTGCGGGTAAAGACGGCTTTGAGCGGTCTGGAAGGTCTGCAACTTATCCGGGAATTGCGGCCCCAGGTAATTATTCTGGACGTAATGATGCCGGGCATGGATGGGTGGGCGGTCCTGGTCCAGTTGAAATCGGACCCGGCCCTGCTCGATATTCCGGTAATCATGCTGACCATCGTGGATGACAAGAAGATGGGCTATGCCCTCGGCGCGGCTGACTATATGACCAAGCCGATTGACCGCGAACGGTTAATAATAATTTTGAAGAAGCACCTGCCGACCCCGGCCCTATCTTCGGTGCTGCTGGTTGAGGACGACCCGACCACCCGCGAGATGCTGCGCCGTTTGCTGGAAAAAGAAGGCTGGACGGTCAACGAGGCCGAGAACGGGCGAGTGGGCCTTGAACGGGTCCGGGAAAAGCGGCCCGGCCTGGTCTTGCTCGATTTGATGATGCCTGAGATGGACGGCTTCGGGTTCGTGGCGGAACTGCGCAAACGCGAAGAATGGCGGGATATCCCGGTGGTAGTGGTGACGGCCAAAGATATAACCGCCGAGGACCGGGCGCTCTTAAATGGCTCCGTCGAGAAGATATTGCAAAAAGGGGCTTATTCGAGGGAAAACTTGCTGAAGGAGGTCCGGGAACTGGTCGCGGCCTGCCTGCATAATCCAGTCCCTAAAGGGTAACTGCCGCCCCAGCTTTAACACCCACCTGGATTGGTAGCGCGTCCGCCCGGCAGTAGTTGCCAGACATCGTATTCGCCGCCCGGCAAATGTTCAGTCAGCACCTGGCGGTACTTGCCGGGAATCTGGGCCTGGACCACGTCCGGAATGAAATGGCCGTGCAAGATTATCAGGCTGAAGCAGCCGTTCTGGACCATCAGGGTTAATTCGCGGCTTTGCCACAGTTTAGCCTGGTTGTACACCAGGATATTACTGGGGTTTGTAACAACTTCGTAGCCGTTCACCATCGCGAAACTGGCCTCCTCGGTCAGCACCGGCGGCTTTGAGGCTTTAACCAGGTCGGCGATGCGCTGCCCGGCCTCTTTTTCGGCCTCAGTTGGGAGAGCGCCAAACAACACATAGTTGCCGCTATGCCCTTTTATAAGGTCTTTCCAGGGATGCGGCGTTTCAGGCGTGTGGTAAAAAATCACGTTTTGCAGCACCAGCAGCGCCACGACCGCGACCGCTAGCAGGCTGGAAAAGTTTAATTTCCCCGCCGGTCCGGTTTCTATTTCCGGCTCGTCAACTTCCGGGTGTTTCCTGACGCTTAAAAAGTTAAATCGGGTTAAGCTAAAGCCGCTTTTGAAAAACTGTCCGCTAAAAAGAGCCGCCCCAATCGCTACCGCCGCGATAGAAGAATAGAAATAAGTCTCGGCGGCCCCGAATTTCCCCACCAGCACCGAGCCGAGGGTCGTTGTCGCCAGGTAAAGCAGCCACAGACTTAACCGGGATTTTTGCCGGATAGTCTGCCAGGCGTACCCGGCAGCCAGCAGCAGCAACGGCGCGTGAGTCAGACCGTAGGCGGCCCACTGGTCCAGCAGTTGCCGTTTTATAAATTCGTTGATATTTACTTTTATCAGGTTAATGTAAAACTGGTGGGCGGTCAGAAGGTCGATTAGCAAAAAGAGGCCGCCCCCGACTGCCCCGAAGACCAGTCCGCACGCCACCGCCAGTTTAGGACGCCGCCACAGCAAAAACAAAAAGCCGGTTCCGACTGCGTCAATCGCCTGTTGCTTGGTATAGATAGCCGCCAGCAGCAGCACCAGCCCCAAAATTAACGGTTCCCAGTTTATTTGCGCCGCCGGGATAATTTTGCCGTCCGGCTCAATCCGGTCTAACGCCAGCCCCAGGCAAAACAGCCCCCACGCTCCCAGCATCACCTGGGACACGTTAACCGTGGCGATAACGCCAAAAATATAGATATAGGGATTTGCCAGGACGAGCAAAACCCCCAGGGCGGTCGCGAAACGGTTGCGCCCGCTGTAACGCCAGACAATCGCGCCTGCTGCCGCCGCGAGGCCGAAGACGCACAAATCGGCCAGCAACCGCCCCGCTAGCAGGCTCGGCCCGAAAAGCCACAGCAGCGGAATCATCATCACGAAATGGAAAGGCGGGTAATTTATATCAAAAAAGGGGTAATGGTTCAGGTCCAGGTACGGCCCCTGCCCGTGCAGCAGGAGCCAGGCGCTCCAGACGTTATGCCCTTCGCCCTGGTCGAGTTCCCAGGGGAAAGCCAGGGTTGCGCCCATAATCCGCAGCAGCGAAACGGTATAAAAAAGCAGTGGCAGCAGAAGGACTGCCGCCACCACTAATTTTACAACTTTTGGGTAAGGGAAGCCTCGCCCGGCCCTGGAATCGCCGGTAGAAGCCGCCCTTACGCCGGTGTTCACCTTGAGAAGTCTTCTCCTGACTTACTTGGCCGCTTTAGCAAGCGCCTGGTAAGCGAAGTAAGCCGGGCGTTTCGAGCCGTCACGGTGCAGGATGGCGAAGCCAAGCTTCTCATCGTTTTGACCGTTAACCGGTTGGGTGACGCTTGGCAGCGAGAAGTTCAGGTTCCACAGCGCCATTACGCCCATCCAGGGGTAATTACTCTGGGCCAACTGGTATGCGCCCCGGATGTAATCGGCCTGGTTTTGCTCGGTGTTGAGCTTGGCGTACTCGTAACCGGTCTGCGGGTTGCTGTCGCTGGACCAGCCGAACTCGGTCAACCAGACCTGTTTCGCGCCGTCCCCGGCGTTCTCCATAATCTTCCGCAGAGTTTCAATCCGGCGGAAGTAGAATTCGGAGCTATTGTTCCAGGCCGGTGAAGGGCCGGGATTTTCGGGGTAGAGGTACTGCGGCGCGTTGGCCTGGCCGCCGGGATGCATACCCATTACATCGAAATACTTGCGGACTTCGCCGTTATTATAGGCGTAAATGTCCTGCAGGTACTTGGTGTCCGGCACCGCATAGTCCGGGTTGTTGATTTCGGTCGGTGAAAGGGCCCCGAAAATCACGATAGCGGCCGGGTCAGCAGTCTTAACCGAGTTGTAAGCCTTCGAGAGCATCGAAACGTAACGGCTTACGTTAATGCCAGACCCAGACTCACGGCTCAGGTTCATTTCGTTCCAGATTTCATAGGCGTCCACTTTGCCTTTGTAACGGTTCGACAAAGCGTACATGAAATCGCCAAACTTATTCATCTTATCCGAGTCGGGCAGACCGCTACCAGCCGACTTGTAAGCGTCGGGCGTGCCGATAGGGCTGAGGATAATGTGAATGTTCTGGGAGTAGAGCGAGTCTACGATTTTATCCAGTTCGGTCCAGACATAGCGGTTCGGATCGTTCCCTTTGGAAGGGTCTTCGATGTCGCGCCAGGTGATTTGCTGGCGGACCCAGCGAGCGCCCAGGTCTTTAACCCAACCGGTAATCTGGTCGCGGTCCTGGTAGAACAGGTGCGCGTTGATACCATAACCCAGGTTAGGCACTTTGAGCGGGGAAAGTATCGGGTCATTAATCGGCTGGGAAGCGGGCATTTTGCCGCCGCCGTAACGCCATACAAAGTAGTGCTGACCGACGTTGCCCATTTCAACCTTGAAACCATTCGGGTTGCTGGGGGTGTAGGTCAGACAGCGGCGCTGGAAGCACTGCATCAAAACGTCCTGCTCAACCCCGGCCACTTTAACGCGGGTCCAGTAAGCGTCGGTAACGGGGAAGCCCATCGCGTACAGCCAGTCGAAGACTTTGTGGCCATTGACGGTGACACGGGCATTCGCGTCGAAGACCGGGCCGGTCTGGTTCATGTAGTCCCACAGCACGCTGGGAACATTGTGGCCGAGGGTGTTATCGTAGTAAACAATGTTGGTGCCGGGATAGTTCGCCAGTCCGGCGTTGTTCCCGATAACGCCATTACCATCAGCATCTTTGGTCAGGGTAGCGGAAACCTTCTGGCCGATTTTGCTCGGCTGGCGGTTAGCCGCGACGCTGGCGTCGTCGTAAGAAGCGACGGCGCGGAGGGTTTTGTAGGTCGGAGCGTTGGCGTTGACAGCAATATTATCGCCAGCCACCGGAACATTATTAGCCGGATTATTGGTGTCTACGAAACGATTGTCACCTTCCTGGCGGCGTCCGCTGACCAGTTCAACCACGAGCAAACCGTTGGTTACATAGTACTGGGAATTCGGGTCGCCGAAAGGATTGTTAAGTTCCATGCGGGTTTTATCAAAATACTGGACCCAGCGGCGCTGCCCGCCTACCGGGGCGGCATCGTCGTACCGTTCGTAGCCAGCATCAATGAAATTGGGGCCCCAAAGGTAGGAGCGTTGGACCTGGCCGTTATCAACCGGCAAATCAGTGGTTAACCAGACTCGCTGGAAGCCAGGCTTGGTAAAGGCGGGCGGCGCTGCCTCAGCAGTCGTCGGGCCGTTCCCTACCAGAGGAAAAACAGCGCTCATCACTACTGCGAAAACCATCGCAATCAGGGCAAGCTTTTTGTTCACTAAGTTCCTCCTTAGTTCAGAAGTTAAAACAATATGATGGCTGCACCCGGCCCGGTAAAATGTCCGGGCCGCGAGGCTAGGCCGGAGTATCCGAAAATATTCTAAGTGTCCCTTTTTAGTAGAAAGGCTCACCGGAATTCACGCACGAGCTTTGGAATTACCGGCAGATTTGCTTTACACCAGGTAGAATGGAAAATATGGTTTTTCAGTGTACAAACGCCAACAGTCTAGCACGACTACTGCCCGTTGTCTACTTATGTCAAAATAGTTGCAGGCCGTTCCCCGGCAGACCTGGCGGCTTGGTAGGAAGCATCCGAACTTTTTGCAAGAACAGCCTATTCTTTTAACGAACTTTCCTGCTTGCGGTTACACCCTCTAACATTAAAAACTAACATTAAAAGTTGAAAAGAAAATTGAAAACCGCTATGTTTTTATAATCCAGGTATGTTAAAATGGCCTGAACCTTTTGCTTTACACCAACAATTTACGTTTGATGTAGATGGAGCGAGCGGGCAGTACAGCCTGAAGAAACTTTGGGCGCCATTTTAAGCCTTTAACGGTACCTGAATATTCTAAAATACCGGGGCATAACCAGAAGTCCCATACTAATAGGCTATTTTGAGAGCCATTTTCGTGGTGTATATTTTAAATCAGCGCCCGCTCAGGCGCCATTATTCAGGATGTTGTTTTTCTTAAGTCAAAAAGCTAAAGTTTTTTATTCGGAATATTTTGGCTGTCAGCCTTACCTAAATTTTTACAGGTTCTGCCCAAAGTAATCTTTCTATCCCAGGGACATAATCGAGGAAGTAGTAATGACCTTTTCTAAATTACATTCGAGGCCATCTTTTTTTTGTTCTAAATTCAATGCCTGGCTGGCGATACTGCTAATGACCGGGCTGACTCTGACCGCCTGTAGCGCCACTCCCACGACCCAGGCCGCTTTTGCGAATATCGGGGCCGGCTTTGACTCGCCTTTTGGCATGAATGTTCACGCAGCCTCCCGCTATATGCCGAACGGCAGCGGTGACGATTACGGGTTGCCCTACCAGCAGGCCAAAGACATGGGTGTAGGGTGGACCCGCGAAGAAATTAGCTGGGACCGGGTCGAGCCAAGACCCGGTCAGTGGAACTTCGGGTTCGCTGACAAAGCCGTCAACGCGGCTCTCTCGCGCAATATCCAGGTTTTAGGGCTGCTCGAATATAACGTGGACCGCAGCAGCGGCGGCAACGCCGGTATCTCCCACACCATGCCCGACCTGAACGCCTGGACGAACTACGTCCGGCAGACCGTCACTCATTTCAAGGGAAAAGTTAATTACTGGCAAATCTGGAACGAGCCGCAAGATCCCCGCTATTTTGCCAGTGCCGACCCCGGCCAGTACGCCCGGTTGTTGACGGTTAGCTACGACACCATCAAATCAATTGACCCGAACATCAAAGTGCTGTGCGCCGGTTTCGTGCCGGTCGGCAACGGCCTTGAATGGATGGACGCGATGATAAATGCCGGGGGCCGTGATAAGTTCGACATCCTGGCGATTCACCCTTATGTAAACGACCCGACCCCTAACGCGCCCGGCGGCTCGATGAGTCCGGAACGCGGCTACTGGTTAAGCGCCGGGATGAATTTGGCCCAGGGTCTGGCCGCCCGGCTCGGCAACCGGCCTATCTGGGCCACCGAGTTTGGCTTTAACCTGCAGCCTACCGACCCCAGCCGCTTTAACGCCGTTTCGGCGGACCAGCAGGCTAATTACCTGGTGCGGTCTTATGCTATGGGTCTTTCTACAAACGTCCAGAAATTTTTCGTCTACCAGTTCCACGATGATACCTCCAATCCCAATGACCGCTACGGCCTGGTCGGGACCGATTGGAAGACGCACAAGCCCGCCTATGATGCTTATGCCACCATGTCCGCCCGGCTAACCGGGGCGACCCCGCTGGGCCAGGTGGACCCCTATGAAGGGTCAAGCAGCTACGCGAACCTTTTTAATTTCGATAACGCGGGCGCAGGCACCAGTTGCCAGGCCACCCAGCCCAACAACGGTTTCTGGAACTGCTACGCTTCCAGTTCGGCCAGCGTCACGATGAGCTATACTTCGGAGCAAGCCCGTAGCGGCAAATCGCTTAAAGTGGATTACAACCTCACGAACACCAGTCGGGACCGCTATGTCAGCCTGATTCCGCCGAGTTTTCCGGGTCTGAGTTTTGCCCCAAAGAAAATCGGCTTCTGGGCCATGGGCGACGCGACCCAGACCGAAATGCACCTGCACATAATTGACGCTAACAACGTCCGCTATGTCTACACGTTGGGCCGGATGGGCGCGCCCAACCAGGGCTGGCAGCGTTACGAAGCTCAACTGGCGACCCCGAACGTACCGGCAGGTCCGGTCAGCCCGGCGATGCCGCTTAAAGGCATGGAACTGGTGCTGGACGGCTGGCCGAAAAGCACTACCTACAGCGGCACGGCTTATTTCGATGATTTCTATGCCGAGGACAGCCTGCCCCTGGAAATGTTCCGCTTTGCCAAAAACGGCCAGAACGTGGACGTGGTCTGGGCTGACGGCGCCTCCGGCACGGTCAATATCCCGACCGCCAGCGGTTCGGCCAGGGTCTACAGCCGCAGCGGCCAGCCAGGCACTGTAAACGCCCAGAACGGCCAGCTTGCTATCCAGGTAAGCGACGCCCCGGTCTATGTCGAACACCAGGCTCCGGCGAAAGTAGTTTCACAGACTCCGCCTACGAATGCCAACAACTCAAGCTGCTCGCCGGCAGGCGCGGCCGAACTGCGCGGGCGTTTCCAGCCCACCTGGGATAAATTCGACTCGGCTATCACGTCTGGCCTGACCAAACGAAGCTGGATGTGGGGGCCGGTCAACTATCGTTACGTCCAGGAACCCTATGACGAAGCGCCCGGCGGCTGCCGGACGGTCCTTTACTGGGACAAAAGCCGCATGGAGATTACCAACCCGGGCGGCAACCTGGCCGATAAGTATTACGTGACCAACGGCTTGCTGGCCCGCGAACTGGTTAGCGGCCAGATTCAGATGGGCAACAACCGGGTAATTCCGGCCAGCCAGGGGCCGGCCCAGATTCCGGCGGCCGGGGACAGCGGCAACAACCCGAAAGCGCCAACCTACGCCGCTTTCGCCCGCGTGACGACACTCAATAACGATAACTGGCAACCCGACCGCACCGGCCAGAGCCTCACGGATACGATTGACCACAACGGCGCGACCGGCACAAACGGTTTGCTGGCGGGTTACAACGTCCACCTGACAAACTTTGTTGATATCACGCACCACAATATCGCGGACGTGTTCTGGTCGTTCATGACCAGCCAGGGTCCGGTCAGGGTGAACGGCAACTTCGTCCAGGGCGATGCGGTGGACTGGATTTACAGTATCGGTCTGCCGTTGAGCAACCCGTACTGGGCCAGGGTCACAGTCGGCGGTGTGGAAAGAGACGTCCTGATTCAGGTCTTCGAGCGGCGCGTCCTGACTTATACGCCTTCCAACCCGGACGGCTTCAAGGTGGAAATGGGCAACATCGGGGCGCACTACGCGACCTGGCGTTACGGCTCGGCTAACTAAAAATAAAAAAACTCCCCGGTTTTTGAGGCCGGGGAGTTTTTATTTTCCAAAAAATTATATCAGATAAAAAGAAAAATTCTGTGGGAGAATTATTTCTTCTTTCGAGGAATACATTCCTGGGTACGGGCCACGATTTTGACAAAGTCAGCCGCCTTCAGACTGGCCCCACCGACAAGCGCGCCGTCAATATCCGACTCGCACATGAAATCGCTGATATTAGCAGGGTTGACGCTGCCGCCGTACTGAATCCGGACCCGGTCGGCTACCGACTGGTCATAGAGGCGGACTATAGTTTGCCGGATGAATTTGCAGACCTCGTTGGCGGTTTCCGCCGAAGCGGCCTGGCCCGTTCCGATGGCCCAGAGCGGTTCGTAGGCAATAACAACGCTGCTGGCATCGTAGGCGTTAACGTCATTGAGGGCAATTTCAACCTGGTTACTGATAATTTCTGCGGTCAAATTGTCCTCGCGCTGGGCCAGGTTTTCGCCGACCGCGATAATCGGGGTCAGGTCATCCTTGAGGGCAGCCTTAACCTTGAGATTAATGTCCTCGTCGTTCTCGTTGAAGTAGAGGCGGCGTTCGCTGTGACCCAGGATAACGTAATCGCAAACCTCGCGAAGCATCAGGGGTGAAATCTCGCCGGTATAAGCCCCGCTATCTTTGTAGAACATGTTTTGCGCGCCCAGCTTAATCCCGCTATCCTCGACCAGTTCCATGGCCGGGAACAGGGCGATAAAAGGCGGGCAAATCACCGTTTCCACCTCTTCGTAAGCGTCCAAATCCTCCAGCATTTCGTCAATGAGGGCCAGGGACTCGTCCACGGTCAAGTTCATCTTCCAGTTTCCGGCGATAAGCGGGACGCGCCGGGCCGGAGGCGGGGGCGGAACATTGCCGCCCCGGTTAATCTGAACCATTCTTTAAAAATTCTCCTCTTATTTTCTACTACTTCAGGACTTTCGCTTGAAACAATTATTTTAAGTTTCTTGCGGTTTGCTCGCGTCCAAAGCGAACATCGTATATTTACTGTTGCGGCGCATTGGTTGGCGTACTGAAGACAAAGTTGACCGGGACCAGGCCGTCGGTCTTAACCGTGACGGTAGGTCCGGGCTGGTTGTTGACCAGGACGGTAATCCACTTGCCGCCCCGTTCCTGCCAGCTAAAATAGTAAGTCCGGCCCGGGTTTAACTTTAGCACGAAACCGCCGTCCGGGGCTGTATCAAAACCTTTTACCTCGCCTTTAGCCGCGATGCCTTCTTTACGGCCCTGGCAATCCGGGTCGTTATCTGCCGTTGAAGCGGTGCAAAGCTTGTAGTCGGTCGAGAACTGGACCGGGCGACTGCCAAGAGCCTGACCCTGGTTATTGGTAATCTTGCCGGTCACAGTAATCTGGGCATTCAGTAAATCCCTGGCCGGGCTGTTGTAGTCGGACTTGGGATAGTTGGTCGTGATGCTTATCAGAAGGGTGCGGGCCTCGGTTAACTTGTCCAGGTTGGTAATGACGGTATCACCCTGGCGGCCTTCACCAATCAGCTTGTTACTCAGGTTAAACATAGCCCTGGGCGCGACGGTAGCCAGGCTCTGGCCGCTGGCGCTATTTTTGAAAAGCGGGTCGGCGGCCAGGTCGTTATAAATCTTGATAGCGCCTTCCAGGTCATTGCGCGCCTCGGCATCGGTGCCGCGTTTGAGCAGGATACTTCCCCCGGCATCAAGAGCTTTTGGCCGGGTAGCGGTATCGAAAATGTTATTCGTCAAACCTTCCTTGTAGATTTCCAGGGCGCGGTCGGGGTTGTTGGACTGCTCGGCCTGCTGGCCCCACTTCAGATAGCTGCTCGAAATAGCGGTCTTGGCCGTGTTAATCTCGTCCTGGCTGAAATACTGGGTGCCGAGGCCTTCACGGTAAAGGGCAATCGCTTTCGGATAATCAGCCGCCTGGTCGGCGTTCTGGGCCTGGGTCAGGTAAATCTTACCGAGGCTGGTCCTGGGCCGGTCGTCGCCAAAAGAATACTTCTGGTTAAAATCGAAAGCCTGTTTGAAGCGGTTCCTGGCGTCATCAAGGTTACCCCTGGCCTGCAAGTCGTTGCCGTACTCGATATAGCTGTTTAAGAGAGCTTTGGCGATAACGTTGCCCTTGTCTTTAGGGCCGTAGGTTTTAAGAGCCTGCTCCAGCCTGTTCACGGCAGTGTCATAATTCCCGGCTGTAATAAGCTGGGGCGCCAGTTTGCCGTAGTTATCAATAATTTCAGGCGTTACCGAGTCGACTTTCTTGGGGTCGTAGCTGGCGTAGCGCGACTCGGCCTTTTCCAGCAAACTTAAAGCCTGGTCGTAGTCGAGGTTAGTGGTGGCCTGGCGGCTCCATTCCAGGTAATTCTGGGCCATGCGGCTTTCCAATTCGGAGAGCGCCTGGGGCGTGCCGTCGAGGTATTTTAACGAAATCTTCTGGTAGAGCGCGTCCAGGTCTTCAAATTTGTTCTGGGTTTTAAGGTCTTCAGACTGGCGGTAAAGAATGTTGCGCGCGCCCGACCTGGCCTGGTTGAGCAGGGCTTCCGACGGCTGGGCGTTGATAGCCGAGTCGTATTTGGAAAGCATGTCGTTATCCAGGCTGGCTTTCTGGTCGGCGGTAAAAGTCGAGTAAAGCCGGACATTATTGGTATCAAGTTTATTAGCCCAGGCCAGGTAAGTTTTGGCGCGGGCGTCGGGAATCTGGACTTCAAAGCGGTTCGGCTTTAGCTCCGGGCTGATAACCTGGGCGTACTCGTCGAGGGCTTTCTGGTAATTGCCGGAAGCGGTCAACTGGTTGCCGTACAACAGGTAGGCTTCGGGCAACTCCTTGTGGAAGTAAGACGCCTCGTTAGTCAGGCGAAATTCGGTGATAGCCCGTTCGTAGTTCTGCTGCAAAAAAGCCTGGGTGCCCTGGCTGGCGTGAGCGGGATTGGAAAAGACCGGCGTAGCTCCGGCCAGAGCAGCCCCGGCCAGCAGAAGCAGGGCGGCTGAAACCCAGCCCAACCCCAGGAAAGCCTTACCGCGCCGGGCAGCCACGACCAACCCCACCAGGACGGCCAGCCCGACCGCGCCCCAGCCAAAGTAGCTAAAAGAGCCAAGTACGCCCGCCACGTCATCTGTGGCAATAATCGCCGAGACCGCTACGAAAAACCCGATAACGAGCAACGCAACCAGGAAGACCGGGGCGTTGGAGGGCCTGCGGCGGGCCGGGCGAATCGTAGAAGATGAAACTTTAGAGTCAGCAGAAGAAGCGCCTTTCGGCGGTGAAACAGTTGCCATTAAACCAAAAATCCCTGAAAATTTACTTGTATTACCGTTTAAACCAAAAAAGCGGAAACCCCTTTTGCAAGATGGGTTCGCGCTATTTTAACAAACCTGGCCCGATAGAACAACTCAGCCTTTAAGAATCAGCCGGGCCGCCTTTTCACCGCTTACCATGGCGGCGTTCTGGCTGCTGGCCTCGGTAAACTCGGAGGCAAAAAACAGGCCCGGCAGGCCTGAGCAGTTGTCCGGCAGGGTGGGATGGATGCCGGGCGGCTGGGCAAACTGACCGTAGGGAATCCGGTAGACCGCCAGCGGTTTGTAGCCTGGTAAAGCGGCTTCGGCTTTCGCGTCACCCTTAAAAATGCCTTTCAGGTCGTCCAGCCCTTTCCGGTAGAGCGTTTCATCGCTTTCGTCCGGCACGCCCAGCACCGTGCAGGAAAGCAGGTGCTGGCCCGCCGGGGCGTGTTGCGGTGAAATATTGGTGACAAGCACCAGGTTATTGACGAAGGGGTCGGGGTTGGCGTTTAAAACAATTTTCTTACCCGAGTAAAGCGGGGCCGAGCCGCTATAGTAAAGGTTAATGGTGCTGGTCTGGCCTTTGGGCATATCGAGTCCGGTCAGGCGGGCTGCTTCGGGCGCGGGCGTTGAAACGACTACCACGTCACCCATGACCGTTTCGCCGCCTTCGAGTTTGGCTCCCGTGTAGCGACCGCTTTTGTCCTTAACCAACCCGGTAACTTTTGAATTAAGCCGGATGGCGTTACGAGTAAAGAGTTCGGTGGCGATTTGCGCCGGTATCCGGCTGATTCCGGCGGCGGGCAGGGTAGTCCTGCCCTGGCTGAGCATTTTAAAATCAAACTTGAAAGCCTTTGCGCTGTTCTTCAGGCTGTTGTCGAGGTAGACGCCGCCGAAAAAGGGCCGCACGAAATTGTTGATGTATTTTTCGGAAAAGCCTTCCTGCTTGAGATATTCCTCGATGGTAGTGTCCGGCCCGGCGATAGTCTCCCCGATACTCTTTCGAATCAGGCTGGCCGCCAGAAGGCCGGTCTTTACTTTATCACGGAGAGTTACGACCGGGGCCAGGGCCGACGAAATGACCGAGGCCGGGTCGCGCAACGGGTCGCTCAAAGTATAACGCTGGCCGTCTTTGGAGATAACCGCGCCCGGATCGAAGGTTTGTAAATCGAGCTGGTCAAAGTCCAACTGGCGTCTGGCGGCGGGATACGCCGTAAAAAGCACCTGGAACCCGCGTTCGAGGGTGAAACCGTTTACCCTGTCGGAGCGCACCCGGCCCCCCACCCCATCGCTCGCTTCCAATATCTCGACGGTATGCCCGGCTCTCTGGAGAATCCGGCCGCAAACCAATCCGCCCAATCCAGCCCCCACAATTACAATTTTCACGTTTTTCTTGTCCTGTTTTAAGTTAGATTGGCCGCACAGCGCCCTGGCTATTAGCCGGACTCCTCGGTATCTTCTGTTATATCCCAGGTGATAGGTTCTTTGATGATAACCCCCGGTGGGGCAGGATGCTCAGCCTGCAGGGCTTGAAGAAGTCTTCAGTACATTTGTTGCATTTTGTCGTAAAGCGGGTCCAGAATTTCGTGCCCTATATAGTCAATGTACCCGTCCAACAGGTCGGCTTCCCAGTGCTTTTTAGAGATTTGCTAATTAGCCAAAGTCACCCCTTTCTACCAGAACAATATCAAGCGCCGTACCCGCACACCCCCACCCTGGGAGAATTTACCACCGGCAAGAACATTTCTTCATCACATTCGTGTTCTTCGGCGCATTTATCGCACAACCAGCCGCCATCCTCGTAAAGACATTCGGTACAAACCTGGGTGGCTAATTCTCCGCAATTATCACATTTTATGTCGGGTTCGTCATTCTGGGCCAGGATACGGATAGATTCACCTTCAACCTTAACCAGTTTTCCTTTACGTTCGGCAACCACTTTTAATTTTAGTTCGGTAGTGGACCCAAAATCATATTCATGGATAAATTGATCGCCTACGCTCAAGATTTTACCAAGCTGAACTTCATCCATGCTCTTGTCATCCATACCCCAGTCTTTATCTACCACACTGACGTAACTATCTGCGCCAATTGTAAAGGCGCTTAGATGCCAGCAGCACTCAAGCCATTCGCCTCGTAAAAAGAGATCCAGGTCGGCCAGGGTGGTCGTAACCGGCATTTCGAGGTGCATCCAGTACATCGGGGCGTAGCGCCCTTCCACCAGCACATGGAATAATTTAATGTCCGGGGTCTTAGAATTATCGGACGCTCTGTTAGCGACTTCTTCCGCAGCGCGGACCGGGCAGGTGGCTAAATGTTTGCTCATTCCACCCTTGCTAAATTCCTTTTTACAAAAACTACATTCACCTTTTGTACTTAACTTTGCCATTTTTAATGCTACCTCCTTTGAAAAAATACTTTTAACCCTGTTAGTGGCTTAACTTTGCCATACTTATAAAATTCTCACTGGAAATTATACCGTGTAAGTCAACCTTTCAAAGGTTTAGGGCAAATAAAAAGGCCGCCTCCTGAGAAGCGGCCTTTTTATTTCTAATCGTTAATCCAGGATACCGGCAGGGAGGCCGAGCGGCAGCGGGGCCGGGCGGTCCACCTGGCTGCTCAAATGGATGTGCTTTTCCTCTCTCGAAGATTCGAGGATAGACTGCATGGTATCCAGGACGTGATAGGCCAGGTCGCCGCTGGCCCGGTGCTTACGGCCCGACAGCATAGCATAGGCCATATCCGCTACGCCCAGGCCGCGACTGTTAGCCGGGTAGTTGTGGCTAAAAGGAATCTCGCTCCAACCTTCAGCCCCGGCCCGGCGCACCTTGACCGGACCGCCAAAGGTATTCGGGTCCGGCACCGAGAGAGTGCCTTCAGTGCCGTAGATTTCAATCGGGGGCAGGCCGTGATACCAGGCATCGAAACTGGTAATCAGGGTCGCTACGATGCCGCCTTCAAAGTCCAGCACTCCGGCGACGTGCGACGGAGTATTAACCTTGATTTTTGTGCCGGATTTAGGCTGGCTGGTAATGGTCCGTTCGGTCCTGACCGCCTGGGCCGAACCGGTCACCCGGCTGATAGGACCGAGCAGGCTGACCAGCGCGGTCAGATAGTACGGCCCCATATCGAATAAAGGCCCGGCGCCTGGCTGGAAGAAAAATTCCGGGTCCGGGTGCCACTTTTCAGGCCCGGCGCCCAGCATAAAGGCGCTGGCGGCCAGGGGCTGTCCAATCCAGCCGTCATCAATCAGCTTGCGGCAGGTCTGCAACCCGGCCCCCAGGAAGGTATCAGGCGCGCAGCCAACCCGCAGCCCTTTGTCCTCGGCTAATTTTAAAAGTTTGGCGGCGTCTTCCCGGTGGGTCGCCAGCGGTTTTTCGCTGTAGACCGATTTCCCGGCTTCCAAAGCGGCCTGGCTTACCTGGGCATGTACCTTCGGGATGGTCAGGTTTATAACAATATCTATGCTGGGGTCGGCCAGCAGTTCTTCGACGGTGCAGGCTTTCGGTACGCCGTACTGCTCGGCTTTGGCCTGGGCGCGCGGCAAATCAATATCGGCGATGGCGGCGTTCTCCAGAATATCAAACTTTTTAGGCGCTTCCAGGTAAATCCCGCTGATTACCCCGGCCCCAATTATGCCTATGCGGGCTTTATTAGTTGCCATTATAAATTGCTCACTTCCTTATTTTCTCTGAAACCTTCACATTCCTTAAAGGAATTCCCCCACCCCTGGCCCCGCCCCTGGGGCGGGGAACCGGTTGTTTGAGAGTAAACTTTTGCACCAGAGTGCAAAAGTTTACTCTCAAACAGATTACTACCCGTGTAGCCGTGGATATGGGCAAAATCCCTCGTCAACTCGGTTAAGAAAGGCTCTATTTCTCAATTTATCCTTTAAGCTTATCCAATCCCCCAAAACCGGGTTTAACGGCTGGCCCAGAGCATTCCCCGGCGCATAATCTCGCGAGCTTCCGGCACTTCGAAATCCCGGACCACGTGGCCGAGTGACGAATAAAAGACCCGGCCCTGGCCCCATTTACGTTTCCAGACCACCGGCATCACGGTGCCTTCGACCCAGTAGGCGTGTTCGCCGTTAAAAGTGGTGGTTGCCAGGACATCGTTGGAAGGGTCGACGTGCATGTAGTATTGCTCCGAGTGCATGTTGAAATCCGAAAGCCCTTCCATTACGGGGTCTTCGGGCCGGATGATGTTGACCCGGTAATCAATGATGTTGCCGGGGTGCGCCACCCACTGGCCGCCGACCATAAACTGGTACTCGGTGTTGTTTCGGAACGAGTCGCCCATGCAGCCGTGCCAGCCCGCGATGCCAACGCCATTTTTAACCGCCGCGAGCAAGCCTTTTTCCTGCTCGTTGGTAATCTTGCCCTGGGTCCAGATTGGCACAATCAGGTCGTACTCGCTCATTTTGCCGGCATCCGCGTAGACATCAAGCTTGTCGAAAATGTCCACCGAATAGCCGGCGTCTTCCAGCAGGGGGGCGAAAAGTTCCGACCCCTTTTTAGGTTCATGACCTTCCCAGCCACCCCACACCATTAAAGCCTTTTTCATCAAAAATTCTCCTATCTCAGGACGCGAAGTCCACCCAGACACTACCTTTTTGCGAACTCTCGACCACTTTTGTAATAAATTGCAGACCGCGCAGCCCGTCATAAACGGTCGGGTAGCCGCCCTGCAACGGCTGGCCCGCCTTCGCCCGGCGAATGTCGGCGATGGCCAGTTTATAGATGTTGGCGAACGCTTCCAGGAAACCTTCAGGATGCCCGGCTGGAATCCGGGCCATTACGTTGGATTCTTCGCTCATATAGGGCTGGTTGGTCCGCAAAATCTGGATGGGCTGGCCCGGTGTCTTTAAAATCAAATTGTTTGGCTCCATCTGCCGCCACTCCAGGCCGGCTTTGGTGCCGTAAATCCGAATAGAGAGGCGGTTTTCTTCCCCGGCGGCGATTTGCGAACAGGTCAGGATACCTTTCGCGCCATTTTCCATCCGCAAGAGAATGTTCGCGTCGTCGTCCAGGGCGCGGCCCGGTACGAACGCGGTCAGGTCGGCGCAAAGCGACCCTATTTTCAGGCCCGTAATGTATTCCAGCAAATTCTCGCCGTGGGTACCGATGTCGCCGATACTGCCGCCCAGACCGGACCGGGCCGGGTCGGTCCGCCACTCGGCCTGTTTGTTGCCCGCCTGCTCCTGCGGGGTCATCAGCCAGTCCTGGATATATTCGACCAGCACCTTGCGGATTTCACCAAGCGCGCCCGACTGGACCATGTGGCGGGCCTGCCGGACAGTCGGGTAACCGGTGTAGTTGTGGGTCAGGGCAAAAACCAGCTTGCGTTCCTCGACCAGTTTGACTAACTGCTGGGCTTCTGCCAGATTAAAGGTCATAGGCTTGTCGCAAACGACCGGGATATTCTTTTCCAGGAAAGCTTTAACCACCGGGAAATGCATATGGTTGGGCGTTGCCACAATCGCGAAATCAATGCCGTCCGGGCGGGCGGCTTCCGCCTCGGCCATCTCCTGGTAGCTGCCGTAAGAGCGTTCCAGAAACCAGGCCTCGGCGGAAGCCCTGGCGCGGTCAGGGTCGGAAGAAAGCGCCCCGGCTACCAGCAAAGCCTGGCCGTCCAGTTCGGAAGCAATCCGGTGGACCTTACCGATAAAAGCCCCGGCCCCACCACCGACCATCCCGGCCCGCAATCTTCTCGAAAACGGTTCCTGCGTCATAAGACCTCGTCTTCTTTGACTAAATTTTTAACCTAAAGCTTTTGCAACTCTTTGAAGCTGTCCGTAATGTCGTCAAAAACGACACGCGGGCGGTCCATTTCCACGACATAATAAGCGGTGTCAGTGGCGCGGGCCTGCTCCATGATTTTCTCCCAGGGCAAAATACCCTGGCCGACCGGCAAATCCACCCGGTCCCCGGTCCCTTCCATATCTTTCATATGAAGTAAGGGGAAGCGGCCCGGGTATTGTTTCAAAAGTTCCAGCGCGTCCGCGCCACCAGCCGTGGCCCAGTAGAGGTCAAGCTCAAGTTTCACTAAATTCGGGTCGGTCTGATTGATAATAACTTCCCAGAGAGAAGTGCCGTCCACCGGGGCGAACTCAAAGGCGTGGTTGTGATAGCCGAACTGCAAATTTTCGGCTTTGGCCTGTTCGCCTAGCCGGTTCAGGGTCTCGGCGATTTGTTCGAGTTGTTCGCGGGTCTGGCGGCGGTCCTCGGTGAGAAAAGGCACGATGGCATATTCGCAGCCGAGGGCGTGCATGTCGGCAAAAGCCTGGTCCGGGTTGCTCTCGAAAAGGGCAAACTGGACGTGGGCGCTGGCAGCCTTCAGGCCGTAATTATCCAGCCTGGAGCGGAGGTCGGCGGCGGTCAGACCGTAAAACCCGGCCAGTTCAACATTGCGGTAGCCAATCTCGGCTATCTTCTGCAAAGTCCCGTCAAGGTCTTGCCCGGCCCTTTCGCGGACAGTGTAAAGCTGCAAAGAAATTTTGTCAGTATCCATTAAATAAAATATCCTTTTGGCATTAAACGATTCCCAGTATCTTCCGGTTAGTGGCCTCGTCGGACGCGCCGCCCGCGAAGTCATCAAAGGCATGGGCCGGCGGCGTGATGAGCATCTCCTTGATAAAGGCGGCGCCTTCCCGCGCGCCCTGTTCGGAGTCCTTCAAAACGTCTTCCCATTCGAGGACCGCCCAGCCTTTATAGCCGTACTGGGTCAGCTTCGAGAAAATCTTTTTGAAGTCAACCTGCCCGTCACCGAGGCTGCGGAAGCGTCCAGGCCGGTCCGCCCAGTCCTGGTAGCCCGCGTAGACCCCTGAACGCGGCGAGGGGTTGAACTCGGCATCCTTGACGTGGAAAGCCTTGATATAATCCTTGTAAACATCTATATAGCCAACATAGTCAAGTTGTTGGAGGACGAAGTGCGAGGGGTCGTAAAGGATTTTCACTCTGGGATGGTTATTTGTAGCAGCCAGGAACCGCTCGAAAGAAACGCCGTCGTGCAAGTCTTCGCCGGGATGGATTTCAAAGGCCAGGTCCACGCCGTATTCCTCGGCTGCGTTCAGGATGGGCTGCCAGCGCCGGGCCAGTTCCTTAAAACCAAGCTCGACCAGGCCGCCGGGCCGCTGCGGCCAGGGGTAAAAAGTATGCCAGAGCAAGGCTCCTGAGAAAGTCGGCATAACGGTCAGGCCCAGGTTATGCGAAGCTTTAACGGCTAGAGTCATCTGGTTGACGGCCCATTCGGTGCGGGCTTTCGGGTTGCCGTGCAGTTCTTCAGGCGCGAAAGCGTCAAAAAGAATATCAAAAGCAGGGTGGACCGCGACCAGTTGCCCGCGCAGGTGCGAAGCCAGTTCGGTAATCGCCAGGCCGTTGGTGCGGCCTTTAAGCTCGTCGCAATAGTCTTTGGACTCGGCCGCTTTTTCCAGGTCAATCAGGTTTTTAGCATCAACCGGAACCTGCACGCCGATGAAGCCAAGCGACCCGGCCCAGGCTGTAATATTTTCAAGAGTATCGAAGGGAGGTTCTTTTCCGGCATACTGAGCTAGAAACAACGCCGGTCCTTTTATCTGTGCCATCTTGCTCCTCTCCAGAATAGTTCGTGTCCCAGGGCCATAATGCGGTCCCGGATAAATAAACAATACGGTTCTATTAAAGACCCGTAGTGCTATAATGTCTATAAATTATTTGCCTAAAAGTTGACTTATCTGGCTATTATTCAAAAGAGGACAGAATGGCAGACGGCCACAATGATGTTTCAGTAATGGGTGTTGGCTATTCGCTGCATACCAGGGGTTATCACACCACCCAGCGGGACGGGTTGAAAAGTTATCTTATAAGGCTGCAAACGGAAGGGCAGGCCCAGGCGCTGGTTGGCAACCAGTTCAAAACGCTTTCGCCCGGCGACCTGGTGGTGTACGCGCCCGGCCAGCCCTACGAACTTAAAGTTTTGCCTGCTACCGGCGGCTCACTAACACAATCTGCCAGCGGCGATTACTATGTCTTTTGCGGCGGCGAGTGGGTAGACCGCTGGTGGGAAAAACAGCCGCGCATTTTTCCTTTCAGGATTACCCTCGACGAAGGGCTGCTTTCAACCTGGCGGCTGCTTATTGCCGAAAAACGGCGGGTCTGGGACGAAATTGACGAAATTTCCAGCAACCTTTTACGCAGCCTGTGCCTGGGGCTAGACCGCCTCATCCTCACCAGGAGCCAGGATACCAAAGGCAACGCCGCGATTGCCTATAAAGTGAAACACTTTATCGAACAAAACGCCACGAATAATTTCTCACTGGAAGAGGTCGCCGAATACGCCGGGCTGAGCGTTTCCAGGGTTGTCCACCTGTTCAAAGTTACTTTCGGCCAGACCATCATCGAGTACGCTATTGACGTGCGCCTGGCGATTGCCTCGGAGCGTATCCGGTTGACCACGATGCCGCTCGAACAAATCGCCGAGACCAGCGGCTTTCGCAACTACTGTTATTTCAGCCGGATTTTCCGGGCGCGTTATAAGGTTTCGCCCCGCCAGTACCGCGGCGCCGCCTAGCCCCGTCGCTTTCTATTCCCCTAAAAGAGCGGTAAGCCGCTCCCGCAGGATGACCTCGGCCTCCTCTCCCAGGCTCGCCACTACTTCGGCGGCAGGCCGCGCTTGGTTGACCAGGCCGACCGCTTCCCCGGCGTAAATGCTGGCGACGTTGTAATTCTTCGCTGCCGTAGCCTCTTTCAGTCCGTCCAGGGCGGCCTGGTCCTGCAGTAAAGCCTGTTCGTGGCCGTCCCAGCGTTCGGTAAACTCGTTACGCAAGGCGCGGCCCGGCATGCTGTCCGGCCAGGGCAGGCGATTGGCCCGGTCGTAAACCGCAGTCAGGACCGTATCGGTTTCCCTCGCTTGCAACACGCGCTGGCGGGCCGCCTCTACAGCGTTGGTTTCAGGGC